>JAUWYU010000022.1 GCA_030615655.1 Dehalococcoidia bacterium | reverse complement strand
ACGTAGCCCACGTCTCCGGTATGTACCCAGCCGTCCTTGTCAATGGTCTTCTTGGTCTTTTCTTCGTCCTTCCAGTAACCGGTCATTACCCTGGGTCCCCTGGCGAGAATCTCGCCCGCTTCACCGGTAGCGACCTCTTTCCCTTCTTCGTCAACGACCTTCATCTCGATATCGGACATGGGTTTGCCGATGGAAGAAAGCCTGTTTAGCTTCTTATCTATTTCCTCCGGCGTGCCGGTAAGGACATGGTCTTCCGGACTCAAGGCCGTAATGGTGGAGGCCGTCTCCGTCTGCCCGAAAGCATTGATAAAGCTCACGCCGGGAAAGACTTCCAGCGCCTTTTTAATCACTGGAATTGGCATCGGGGCTGCGCCATAGGTTATTACCCTCAGACTGCTCAGGTCATGCTTGCCGAAATCGGGGTGGTCCAGCAACTGCTTCAGCATGGTGGGTACCATCATGGCACGGTTGACCTTCTCCCTCTCCACCAGCTCCATCCATTCCTTGGGTTCAAACTGGCGTTCCATCACCAGCGTCCTGCCTCCGTAGATGGCCGCCATCATCGCCTGAATCCCGGCAACATGGTATAGAGGCACGGTCAGTATATTGCTTTCTTTCGCCTCCGGGTCGGCCGGGGTCACGTTCTCCAGCATGTAAATGGAAAAACTGTTGTGAGACAGCATCACCCCTTTCGGGAAGCCGGTGGTGCCGGCGGTGTACATCAGCATCGTGGTATCATCCTCACCAATCTCGATCGCCACCTCGTCGGCCGGCGAGGATGATACAATGTCCTCATAATACAGTATGTCGTCATGCTTGTTCTCTATAGAAACGATATGTTTCAGGTCTTTGAGTTCAGGCTGTATCGATTTTATCAGCGGGATATAACGCTCGCCGATAATCAGCACAACGGCTTCAGCGGTGTTGAGTATATAGCTGAGTTCCTTCTCCTTGGCCCTGAAGTTCAGCGGCATGTAGATAGCCCCGGTCTTGGCCACGGCAAAATAGGTTTCCACACACTGATTGCAGTTGACCTGTAAAAAAGCAACACGGTCGCCCTTCTTAATACCCAGCTTCAGCAGACCGTTCGCCAGCCGGTTGACCCGCTCGTTAAGCTGGCTGAACGTGTACCTTTTATCCTCAAAGACAATGGCATTCTTATCAGGGCAAATGGCGGTGGCGATATTAAGGAAATCCGTAGTATTCACTCTATTCCTCCAAAGCAAAATTATTGGTCACCAGTTTAATATTCTAACTCAAAATACGCTTGAAAATCAATTTTGCAGCGAAAACCGGGAAGCAGCACGCCGTACTAACCCCTCATTCTCTCTTTAACCTTCTGTGCCACCTTTGACATCGTTTCCCCGGCTCTGGCCCTGATGACGACCGCCGCCTGGTGGTCCATGGGCGTAGAGCTGAGGTTAACGATAACTAGCTTGGCGCCGGATTCTACGGCATAGATAGGCATGTAGGCCGCCGGGTAAACGACAAGAGTCGACCCGATGACGATAAACAGGTCGGAGGCCATGGCACGGCGGCTTGCATCTTCCAGCACCCTAATCGGCAGCTGCTCGCCGAACATGACGATATCCGGTTTCAGCATGCCCTGACACGCTTCACAGTCCGGAATCTCCTCGCCTTTGTCCAGCCTGGACTTAATCTCGCCGAACGGGTAGCGCCGACCGCACTCCAGGCATATCGCCCACTGCATATTGCCGTGGAGCTCGAAGACCTTATCATCGGGGACACCCGCCTTCTGGTGCAGATTGTCTATATTCTGGGTGATGACACAGTCCAGTTTACCCAGTCCGTCCAGTTCGGCGATGGCATCGTGGGCCGCATTTGGTATCGCCTTATCGGTCAGTATCCCCTCCCGCAGCATCCCCCACTGCTTCCGCCTCGATTCAGGATTGCTGAGGAATTTATCGATGGTGAAATCATCCGGGTCGAACCTTTCCCAGATGCCGCCCGGACTGCGAAAGTCCGGAATCCCCGATTCCGTGCTGATGCCGGCACCGGTAAATATGACGAGCTTCTTGCTCAGGAGAATAAGGTCGGCCGCTTTCTCCGCCAGAGCTTCCATGTCCTGGTTGTCCATTTCAGCCTCTATTATTCGCTTACAAAGCCAGCAGGCGACGGCCAAGCCTGGCTTCAAGCTTCAGCCCCGCCTCCAGACCGAGGTCAAGCCCCCTGGTAACCGCCTGCTTGGCATAGCTTACCGCCAGCGGATTATGAGTCTTGATTTTCCCGGCAAGTCTCTCGGCTTCCGCCAGAAGTCCGGCGCGGGGAACCACGCGGTTGACCAGCTTTAGACGGTAAGCCTCCTCGGCCGTGACCCACCGGCCGCTCATCAGCAGTTCCAGCGCCCCGGCCCTGCCTATCGTTCTGGGCAGGGTCTGGCTGCCGCCAGCTGCCGGGATTATACCCAGCCCCGGTTCCGGCAGACCGAATCGGGCGTCCTCCGAAGCCAGCCTGATATCACAGCAGAGGGCCATTTCTATACCGGAGCCCAGCACGTAGCCGTGCATGGCGGCAATCAGCGGCTTATCAACACTCAGGAAAAGTCCCCAGATATCCCGCTCCCACCGCACCTGCCGCGCTATTATCGGCGACGGAGCGGTAAGGAACTCGGTCAGGTCGGCGCCGGCACAGAAGGCTTTCTCCCCCGCCCCTTTCAATATGACAACCTCAACCTCGGGGTCGTCCTTGATGGCGCCCAGCACCTCATAAAGCTCGTCCCGCATCCTGAGGTTATAGGCATTCAGGGCCTCGGGACGGTTCAGGGTAACGTAGCCGGTACCATCCCGCTTCTGATAGATAATTACCTCAAAACCGCTCACAACTATCCGCTCACTCCCCCTTATATTTCGGGGTTCTCTTTGCTCGGGAGGCTCTAATGCCCTCGGTACGGTCAGACGTGGTGTGCAGCAGGAAGTAAAGGTCTGCCTCCAGGCGCAGCCCCTGCTCCAGGGTCATGTCCATGCCCTTATTGACCGCCTCCTTGAGGTATCGCAGGGCAATGGGCCCCTTGGCGGCAATAGTCTCCGCCAGCGCTTTAACCTCATCCGCCAGCGCCCCCGAAGTCACTATCTTGCTTACCAGCCCTGTTTCCAGAGCCTCTTTAGCCGTTATCGTCTCCGCGGTCAGGAGCAGCTCCAGGGCTTTGCCCCGCCCGATGATGCGGGGGAGCCGCTGCGTGCCTCCGTCCATCGGTATATGCCCCTGGGCCACCTGCGGCAGGCCGAAGCGCGCCTTATCCGCGGCCAGCCTGATATCACAGCTCAGGGCCAGCTCCAGACCCCTCCCCAGGGCATCGCCGTTAACGGCGGCGATAACCGGGCGGTCAATACCGGCGATAGCATCGGCGGGACGGCAATTCGCTGAATCTGCATCTAACTCACTGCCGCTGCAGAAAGTATCACCGGCCCCGGTAAGCGTCACCACGTAAATATCGTTGTCCTGGTTTATCTGATCGCAGGTCTCCTCCAGCTCCTGTGCCAGTTGCTGATTTACGGCATTGCCGGCACCTGGTCGATTCAGGATTATGTGAGCTACGTGGCGCTTCTTTGTATAAATAATGGTGGTATACGGCATACCTTCGTCTCCCACTGAAGATACAGCTTAATCTTAAACCGACTTCAATATCAGCGTCAAGCTGCACGGCTGATTGTTCTGTCTGCACTTGGTTAATGGTTTTCCCTCACCCCCACCCCCCTTCCCTGGCTATCTTTTCCCACCCTCCACCCTCGCAGCATCCAAGGCTTATCCCGTAGCTTTTCCCACCACACTCCACGGGGAGTGCGCAGCGAGAGCCCCGATATAATCGGGGCCTTAAAATCTCTCCCCCTCTCCAATCAACATATCTGTGGGGCTTGTTCCATCTTACTGCTTGGAGAGGGGGACACAGGGGGTGAGGCTAAGGTGCTGTGGGGCTAGCCACCAACCAGAACGAACCGGAATCACCGGGCGAAACTTGATAATTTTGACTCGTGATTGTATAGTTTAACAGATGTACCCGCAAACGGTGGAAGATTTGGAATTATCCATTAACCCTGACGCATCCCGGCTGCTGACCAGTATCAGCCGATTTCTCGCCGAAGAAGGTATCCCTTCATATCTTGTCGGCGGTTTTGTGCGCGATATGCTGCTGGGACGCGACACGGCCGATATTGATATTGCCGTCGCCTCCGACGCTCTGACCATCGCCCGCCGGGCAGCCGATGTGCTCGGCGGCCGGTATATCCCGCTCGATAAAGAAAACGGCATTGGCCGGGTAGTCCTGCCCGCTAACAAATGGTATATTGATTTCACCACACTCCAGGGCGACATCGACCATGACCTGGCCCGGCGCGACTTTACCATTGACGCTATGGCCATTCAACTCGATAAGAGAGTTGAAATTACTCTCAGTGCCGAAAGACTTATAGACCCCTTTAACGGACGAGACGACCTGCGACGCAGGGTAGTCCGGGCCGTCAGCGAGACTGCCTTCGAAGCTGATGCCGCCCGCCTGATACGGGCGGTGCGCATTGCCGCGGAACTTGACTTCAGTATTGACGGCGATACCGAGGCGCTCATTCGCCGCGACTGTCAGCTTATTACCGGCGTCGCCGGCGAAAGAATAAGGGAGGAACTGCTGCGGCTGCTGGCTCTATCTGGCGCCGGACCGAGACTGGCTTACCTGGACAGGCTGGGGGTGCTCACCGCCCTGATACCGGAGATGCTTCCGGCCAGGGGCGTTGACCAGCCCACAGTGCATGTCTGGGATGTGTTCGACCACTCGATACAGACGGTATCGACCGCCGAGTTCCTTTTAAGAGAGGAAACCTGGGAACATGCCGGCGAAGAGGTTCTATCCACGGTACCATGGTCAGCCGACCTGAAACAGCACTTCGACCGGGAGGTCAGCAGCGGCAGCACGCGAAGGTCGATGCTCAAACTGTCGGCACTCCTCCATGATATCGCCAAGCCCCAGACCAGAACCATCGATGACGACGGCCGGGCACGCTTTCTGGGACACCCCCAGGAAGGCGCCGCTGCCGCCGCCGACATTCTGGAAAGACTCAGGTTCAGCAATAAGGAGATTAAGCTGGTAGAACTTCTGGTCAGGTACCACCTCAGGCCCACCCAGATGAGCCATGAGGACTTCCCCACCCGCCGGGCTATTTACCGCTACTTTCGAGATACCGGTGAGGCGGGGGTTGACCTGCTTTTCCTGTGCCTGGCTGACCACCTGGCGACGAGAGGCTCATACCTGGACCTCGCTCAATGGCAGGAGCACACCCGCATGGTTGAGTACGTGCTGACCAAACACCTTGAGGAAGAGAACCTGTCCGTACCACCCAAACTGATTGACGGACATGACTTGATTAATATCTTCAGGCTGAACCCCGGACCCGGAGTCGGGGAGATTCTGGAAGCGCTGAGGGAAACGCAGGCCGCCGGGGAAGTAACCACCCGACAACAGGCTCTGGATTATGTCAAGCATTTATTATCCAACCAGACTCAGGTTCTCCGGAGCGAATCAACACAGGAAGAGAAATGACCAGAAAAAATACCATAGTACTGCTGCTGATACTGATAATCTTCGGCTTTTCGCTGTGGGTCATCCTGCCCGTAGACGCTGAGAGACTCGGCCGGGAGGGACTGCGCCTCGGCCTTGACCTTGTCGGCGGTGTGCACCTGGTGTATCAGGCCGACTTCACCGAGAATGCTACCGGGGAAGAGCAGAGAGCCGATATGAACCGGGCAGTAACTACTATTGAAAAACGTATCGATAAGTACGGCGTCGTTGAACCGATAATCCAGCAGATGGGAGATGACCGCATCCTGGTACAGCTCCCCGGATTCACTGATATCGACGCTGCCAAGAGCCTGGTGGAACAGACCGGTTACCTTGAGTTCCGTGAAGTTGAACTTAATCAGGTGGGGCAGCCGGTCACCCTCGGCCATTATCTGGATGCAACCGAGCTCCAGTTTTTTGACAAGCAGGAGACCGGCAACCGTATCTTCATCGCAAGCCTGATGGACGAAGAGGGCAATGTAGAACATAAAACCGTAGGCTTCCTGGTCACTGAGAATGGCAGCATCATACTTACAGATGCGGCCGAAAATCCCGTTGACAAAGAAGAATTAAGAGAATACGCCGCCAGTCTATCCTGGATTGTCGCCAGGGGGGAGGATAACGGCGCGCCCCTTACCGGCGATTTACTATCCGATGCCTACCCGTCCCTTGACCAGAGCGGGGTTATCACCAGATACCAGGTCAGTATTGAATGGAACAGCGAAGGGAGCGTGATTTTCGACCAGATTGCCGCGCGTCTCTACCCCAAACCTGATAGCGGTGGATTTGACCCGGAGCGCGCCATCGGAATTTTCTTGGACAATACACTTCTCTCGAACCCTGAGATACAAGCCCAGAGATTTGAAGGCAGCGGTGTTATTTCCGGCAGGTTTGAACATGCGGAAGTAGAAGAGCTGGCCAACATGCTCAAGTCAGGCGCCCTGCCCATGCCGTTAAAGCAGCCGCCGCTCTATCAGGAGAAAGTATCGGCCACGCTGGGGGCGGATTTTATTCAGATGAGCTGGATGGCCGGCCTTATCGGCATCATACTGGTCATGCTGTTCATAATTGCCTATTACCGACTGTCCGGATTCCTGGCCAGCCTGGCTCTAATCTTCTATGGGACACTGGTACTGGCTATATTCAAGCTGATACCGGTTACCCTCACTCTGGCCGGACTGGGCGGCTTCATCTTATCTATCGGCATGGCCGTTGACGCTAATATCCTTATCTTTGAGAGGATGAAGGAGGAACTGAGAATGGGGCGGACATTTGGCGCCGCCATTGAAGCTGGCTTCAACCGCGCCTGGTCGGCCATCAGAGATAGCAATATAACCACGATTATCGTGTGCATTATTCTCTACTGGATGGGTAGCGTTCTTGTCGCCGGTGCCCCGGTAAAGGGCTTTGCGGCGACTCTCGGTATCGGCGTTGTCGTCAGCATGTTCACCGCTATTGTGGTTACCCGCACCCTGCTCCGCCTGTTTGTCGGCGGCCCTCTGTCCAGGAGGACGGCCTTATTCAGCGTAGATAGAGGTAAAAAATAATGCTTGATATTATCGGTAAAAGGTTCTGGTTCTTCAGCATTTCCGGGATAGTCATCCTCATCGGCATTATTTCCCTGGTAAGCGCCGGCCTGCCCAGAGGCATTGAATTCAGTAGCGGCTCCATGCTGACGTTGAGATTCGACGAGCCGGTAGAGCATGACCGGTTTCAACAGGAATTAAACAACCTGGGTTATACTGATGCCACCATTCAGAGTAATATTAAAGAAGATGAGTCTCTCTTTCTTATCCGCACCCACACATTGACCGACGAAGAAAAGGAACAGATAGAGAATACACTGTCGGCTCAGTTCGGGCAGCTCTTGGAGGCACAGTTTTCATCGGTATCACCACAGGTGGCCGCAGAGACAGCACGGAATGCCGCCATTGCCGTGGCTATAGCGGCCATCGGCATACTCTTTTACGTTACCTGGGCCTTCCGCCGCATGCCCAGGCCACTCCACTACGGGACCTGTGCTATCGTAGCCCTGGTGCATGATGCCCTGATTGCCATGGGTGTTTTCTCCATACTCGGCGCCATACTGGGCTGGGAGATTAACCTCATGTTTATTACCGGTGTTCTGGCCGTTATCGGCTATAGCGTGAACAACACCGTGGTTATCTTCGACAGAATCCGCGAGAACCTTACCAGGGGCATCGGCGCCGACTTCGAGGCCGTGGTCAATAACAGCCTGGTAGAGACCCTGAGCCGCTCCGCAAATACCAGCCTGACCACGTTAATCGTCGTCCTGGCGCTCTTCCTCTTTGTCGGCGCAACCATTCAGAACTTCGCCGTCGTTCTTATCATTGGTGTCATTGCCGGTACCTTCAGCTCCGTCTGTATTGCGCCGTCACTACTGGTGGTGTGGGACAGGGGTGAGTGGGGCAGGTTTATTCCGTGGCTCAAGTCTTCATAAGCGAAAACCTGAAAGCAGGAACAGATGATGTTTTCCGGCAAAAGCGGTGCGGTTAAGCTCTCCATAATAGTCGTCGTCAGCCTGATAGCCCTCAAGGTGGCGGTAGGCGCCATCACCGGCAGCCTCAGTGTTCTGGCGCAGGCGATTGACAGCTTTCTTGACCTTTTTGCCGTTGTCATCACCTTTATGGCCATTCGCGTCGCTGCCAGGCCGGCCGATGAGGAACACCCCTTCGGGCACGGCAAAGCCGAGAACATTGCCGCCATCGTGCAGGCGGTACTGATTTTCCTCGCCGGCGGCTCCATAATCTACTCGGCGGTGCGCCGCATACAGACCGATGCCGCCCTGGAGATGACCGAAGCCGGCATCGCCGTGATGGCCGTCTCTATCGTTGCCAGCATATTCCTGTCCCGCTACCTGCTCAGGGTATCGCGTCAGGAAGACTCCATGGCCCTGGAGGCCAACGCTCACAACATCGCCGCCGATGTCTACTCCGCCGCCGCCGTGTTCGTCGGGCTGCTCGTGGTGCGCTTTACCGGCCTCAGTATCATCGACTCCATCCTGGCCGGACTGGTCGCTATATATATCTTTAAAGTAGCTTTCGACGTTTTGAAGAACTCATTCGGCGGGCTTGTTGATGTTAAGCTGCCCGAGGACGAGGAAAACATCATCAGGTCAGCCGTTACGGAACACTTTGGTAGAGAAGTGGTTGACTTTCACGCGCTACGCACCCGCAAGGCCGGCAGCCAGCGCTATATTGACCTTCATCTGGTCATGCCGAAGAGCACCAGCCTCGAAAAAGCCCACGATATGTGCGACCACCTTGAGGAAGATATAGAAAACAGGTTCCCCAGCACCGATGTTACCATTCATGTGGAACCCTGCGACGAAAATTGCGACTGGTGCTCGTTCACCTGCGATAGCCGTAAGCGGTAAGAAGCCCCCTAACCCCCCACCTGTACGTATGAAATGATGCCCTTCACGATGAACTGCCCGCCGAAATACAAAAGCGCCAGACTCAGGACGATAAAGACCCACTCCTGCACTCTCTCGCCCCAGAACGAGTGCGTCCTGTAGACCGTGAAGGAAACCAGCGACAGCCAGACCAGGTCACAGAGCCAGTGCACGATAATAAAGAGGGGTAAACCCCCCCAGCCACCGACCGCATCAAGAAAACTCATCAGGAGTAGACTGCCCACCGTCACCCACCATACCAGGAAGAACGGATTAAGCCCGCTCATCAATATGCCGGCCATAAAGGCGCCGTAGGTTGTATCCTTGCCCTTCCGGGCCAGCTCCCTGCGGGCACGGAACAGGCTGACACCCATCCAGACAATCATGCCTCCGCCGAGCACGCTGAGCACCAGCTGCACGATATTATTCTTGAAGAACTGGGCGACACCGAAGTATATAAGCAGTATCAGGGGCACTTCGATGACAGCGTGCCCCAGGGAGACCTGAACACCCGCCCACGGCGATTTCAGGCTCTTGGCCAGGGTCATGGTAAACATTGGCCCCGGCGCCATGACGCCCGATAATGAAGTTACGACAACAGTCCCCAGCGCGGCTAGCATAAAACTCCCCGATTAAAACAGAAGTCCTTTCTACCCTCATTATAGCATTTACGAGTGACTCTTATCTTGGGGATTTTCAGACCCCCTCCCCCACCAAAAAGGGGGAGTAGCTTGCGTAGAGGGGTGCCAGCCCCCATGTCATTGCGAGGAAGTCCCGACCAAGTCGGGGTAACGAAGCAATCCCTATTAACAGCCCTCGTGATGTTATCGCCTTATCCTAACAGGGTTTCCCTCCCACCCCCAACGGGGCGTTTAAGAGGGGTGCAGACCCCGCTCTCAAATCCCTTCCACCTCTCAAAATCTCTCCGCCTCTGAAGAAGCAGAGTACACAGGAGGAGTTCAAGAGGGGGCGAAGCCCCCCTCTATATCATTTCCCCCTCTCCTTCACAGATACCCCGATGCAATCGGGGAGAGGCCTGCCTGCGCGTAGCCGCTTCGGCGAAGGCAGGGGGACAAAGGGGGTGAGGTTACAAAATATCAAGAGAGGGAGGTAGAAAAAGACTCCTCAGACTCCTTGTGGCGCAAAAGATTATCCCGCAAGATATCCCCCGCTAACCCCGAAAGGGGCGTTTAGGAGAGGTGCAGACCCCCTCTCAAATCCCTTCCCCCTCTGAAGAAGCAGAGTACACAGGAGGAGTTCAAGAGGGGGCGAAGCCCCCCTCTATATCATTTTCCCCCTCTCCTGCGGAACGCCCCGATGCAATCGGGGAGAGACAAAACAGAGAGTTCTAGAGAGGCGAAGCCTCTCTAATAAATCTTTCCCCCTCCCTTTTCAAGGGAAGGGGATACAGGGGGTGGGTTGTAAAATATCAAGAGAGTGAGGTAGATAAAATCACTCCTCCATCACCATTTGTTTTCACAAAACAAATCACGCCTGCAAAAACCCCCCAAATGTCGCCGCAGCCGCCCGCCGCCAAAGCTAAATTCCGCCCCCTCCCGGCGACATTTTACATAAAAAAACTCAAAACGGGCTATACTTAACATAACTCTAGAAACAATTCACCCCTGAACATCCCCTATTTACCCTCGAATTGTTTCCCGTATTTTTCTGTTCCTCCCACTTTTCAAAAATATGCCAAAATGTCGCGGACACTCGGAGACCTGATAAAAACCACCAACCAGATAAAGACAGGCCGAATTACCCCACATTGACTTCACCAACCGGCACTGCTAACATTATGGTGTGAGGTAAAGATGACTACCATACAGACGATGCCGAAACTCTCGCTATTTCCGGTAACCGCAGAGGTAAATGAAAAGGGCCACCTGTCACTCGGCGGCTGTGACACCGTGGCGTTGGCCGAGGAGTTCAGCACGCCTCTATACGTCTTTGACGAGTTAAGCCTGCGCAACCGCTGTGCCGAGTTCAAAACGGAATTCGGTAATCGCTACCCTGATACCACCGTTGCTTATTCCGCTAAAGCCTTTATGAATAAGGCCCTGTTGCTCATTATTCAAGAAGAGGGGCTTGGCTTGGATGTGGTCTCGGGCGGGGAGCTGGCCATAGCTCGCTCGGTTAACTTCCCCATGGACAGGGTATATTTCCCCGGTAATAACAAGTCAGCCGAGGAACTCGAGATGGCACTGCAGTGTGGCGTTGGCCGCATCGTGGTAGACAACTTACATGAACTCAACATGTTACGTGAAATTGCCGGCGAGAGGTGCACCAATATACTGCTGCGCCTGTCTCCCGGCATAGACCCGCATACTCACCGATACAATGCAACCGGCATTGTTGACTCTAAGTTTGGCTTAACGGCATCCACCTGGGATGAAGCTGTCGCTACAGCCATGTCAACACCCAACCTGAACCCGGTGGGTCTGCACTTCCACCTTGGCTCCGGTATCTTCGAGATTGAACCGTACCAAAAGGCGATTGATGTTATGCTTGAGTTCGCTGCGGCCATGAGACAGAAATACGGCTTTGAACTCAGTGAACTCGATATTGGCGGGGGATTCGGTATCCAGTATACGCTGGAGGCAGAACCACCGCTCATTTCGGCTTTTGCCGAGTTGATAACCTCTGAGATTACAGGCAAGTGCCGTGAACTGAAGCTCTTACTGCCGAAACTTATTATAGAACCGGGTAGGGCGATAGTAGGCCGGGCCGGTGTGGCACTTTACCGTGCCGGTGTAGTTAAAGCTATTCCGGGTATCAGATGCTATGTCTCAGTGGACGGCGGTATGGGCGATAACATCCGCCATGCGCTTTACGGAGCCAAGCATGAGGCGGTGGTGGCTAACAAGGTCATGGAAAAAGAAGATGGGAAGGTCACCATTTCCGGCAAGTTCTGTGAGCCGGGTGATGTTCTGATTAGGGATATCAACCTACCACCCGTGACGGCTGGCGATATCATAGCTATAGCCGACTGTGGTGCTTATTGCCTGCCGATGGCAAGTAACTACAACGCTTCTTTACGTCCGGCCGTGGTCCTGGCCAGGGAAGGTAAGGTCCGCCTCATTCGACGCCGGGAGACACTGGAAGACCTGACCCAGCGTGATTTGCTTTAGCGAGGAGACTCTTAATGTGGCAAGTAATCGGACAGAGCCGGGCGGTCTCTCTGTTACAGCATAGCCTGGAGGCAGGGACGCTAGCTCATGCTTACCTTCTGGTCGGACCACCTCATGTCGGCAAGATGACCCTCGCTATATATCTGGCCCAAGCGCTTAATTGTAAAGCCGCCGAGCGCCCTTGCCTTGAGTGCACCTCCTGTCAGAAGATAGCTGCAGCGAGTCATGCTGATGTCCAAGTTATCGGTCTGAACCAGAACGAGGATTCAGCGGAAGCCAAGTTGATTGGCATTGACCAGATTAAAGAAATGCAGCATTCCGCCAGCCTCCCCCCTTTTGAAGGAAACCGTAAGGTATTTATAATTGACACCGCAGAATTGATGTCAACAGAGGCGGCTAACTGCCTGCTTAAAACCCTTGAGGAGCCCGCCGATAGAGTAACTTTTATCTTGTTAACGATAAATGATAGATTGTTGCCGGCTACTGTGGTTTCCCGCTGTCAGCGCCTAGAGCTGCCGCCGCTGTCAACCAACGAGGTGGCATCGGCGCTGGTAGAGAGATGCGGCATCATGCCGGAGAGAGCCTATCTTCTCGCCGGGCTTTCTCATGGCTGCCCAGGCTGGGCGATATCGGCGGCTGGCGATGAGAGCCTGCTTCAGCAGCGTGATGATGAGTTGAACAGGCTACTTGATGTTATCAAAGCTGATTGTGAAGAGCGTTTCA
This sequence comes from Dehalococcoidia bacterium, assembly GCA_030615655.1. GTDB lineage: Bacteria > Chloroflexota > Dehalococcoidia > Dehalococcoidales > RBG-16-60-22 > JAUWYU01. Next base: position 2,153 of record JAUWYU010000022.1, on the reverse strand, counting down.
CTTATGTTATCCAGCTGTCAACCCGGTTTAATCAGAATAGAGGAGCGGTTTACAGCGTACTGGATTTATGGCTTGATTACTGGCGTGACCTGATGTTGGTTAAATTAGGCTGCCATGATATTATTACTAATGTTGACCGAAGGGACGAGCTTGTTGAGATAGCCAGGGGCTATCGAGGAGCTCAGATAAAGACTTTTATTAAGAGCATCCGGTCGGCTGCCGAACAACTCCGGCAGAATGCCAATCCGCGGCTGGCGCTCGAGGTGCTGATGCTTGATATACCGAGAAAGGAAGTAGGTGGCGAGGGTGACCTGACCACCCAGTTATCGGTGAAGCATGGCTAATATTGTTGGTATACGGTTTAAAAGAGCAGGTAAAGTCTACTACTTTGACGCGGCCGATATCGAGCTGGAGGCAGGCGACTACGCGGTCGTTAAGACAAGTCGGGGTATAGAGCTGGGAAATGTGGTTATTGCTCCCGGTCAGGTACTGGTGAGTGAGGTAGAAGAGACATTAAGCCCGGTAGTACGCAAGGCAGAGCCCGAGGATATTGAACAGGCGAAGATGCTCGATGCTAAGGCAGATGAAGCCTTGATTGAGTGCGGTAAAATGATTGGCGAATTGCAACTGCCCATGAAGCTGCTGTCTGCCGAATACAATCTTGACAGCAGCCGCCTGACGTTTCTGTTCAGTGCCGAGGAGAGGGTCGACTTCCGTGATCTGGTCCGGCGGTTAACCGGCAAGTTTAAAGTTAGGGTGGAACTGCGCCAGGTAGGCACACGTGATGAGGCCAAATTATTAGGCAGCTTCGGCCGGTGCGGTCGTCCTCTGTGCTGTGCGAGCTTCCTGACCGAGTTTACCCCGGTTTCCATCAAGATGGCCAAAGAGCAGGAATTGCCACTCAACCCGATGAAGATTTCGGGCGCCTGCGGCCGTTTGATGTGCTGCCTAGCCTACGAGGGAGAGCAGTACCGTATGATGAAGGAGAAGATGCCCAAATCAGGACAGCGGGTGTCCACTCATATGGGCGAGGCCACTGTAGTCGGGAGTAATCCGCTGAAAGAAACGGTACTGGTCGAACTGGATAGTGAGGCTACGGTAGAGCTACCTCTAACCGAGATTTCTTACTGATTGGCGTGCTGCGGCAGATACTTTCGCCATTCGTCCCGCTCGTGCAGGTAATGGTAAGGAACGATGTAGAAGGGGCTGCCGCCTGGGGGCGAGGGTAGTCGAATAAGTTTCATATTGGCTTCACGAGGGGTTCTGCCTGCTTTACGACGGTTACAGGCAACGCAGGCACTAACAACATTTTCCCAGGTATGCTGACCGCCGCGATAGCGTGGGATGATATGGTCCAGCGTGAGTTGCCGGGTTTGCTGACCGCAGTACTGGCAGGTGAACTTATCGCGGCTGAAAATCTCAAAGCGAGTCATCTTTCTTTCCCGGCGGGGTCGTTTAATCATTTGGGCTAGCCGGATTATCGATGGTAAGGGGAAAGTTTCGCGGATGGAGTGAATATAGCCGACACCGTCTTCCAACATCTCGGCTTTGCCCTGGAAAATGAGCACAATGGCCCGGCGGGCACGGCACACCGTGAGCGGTTCGTAGCTCTGGTTCAAGACCAGTACGGGGTAGTTTATCATCATCAGGGTTTTCCTCTATATGAAGCTACACCATTTTACTGGAAAACTCGTAGGTGTGCAAGGAGAGGGGGCAAGCGAAATTTTTCAAAGGGAAACAATTCGAGGGTAAATGGGGTCTAATCAGGGGTGAATTGTTTCTAGAGTTATGTTAAGTATAGCCCGTTTTTGAGTTATTTATGTAAAGTGTCGCCGGGAGGGGGTAATATTTAGCTTTGGCGAGTGGGCGCCGCGGCGACAATTGGGGGGTTTTAGCGAGCGTGAATTGTTCTGGGAAAACAAATAGCTACGAGCGTGATTTGTTTTGGGAAAACAAATAGCATGGTGGTAGTGATTTTGTCGCGGGAGGCGAGAGGGGCCGGCGCCCGCTCTGGCTGCGCACTCCCCGTTCGGGGGGGAGGAGCTAAGGGATAAGCAGTCCATGGTGCGGGGGGGGCCAGCCTACGCTAACCTGCTCGCCGCTCCTCCGGAGCTCTGGCAGGCGAGAGCTACGGCGGGCAAGCTGGGTGGGAA
>JAUWYU010000059.1 GCA_030615655.1 Dehalococcoidia bacterium | reverse complement strand
GTATTTTGGCGCTGAAGGGTCTCTCACAGTACCTGAGGTGGGCTTGCTATCTGCGGCTTTTCTGGTGTATCTCTTGACGGGTGATATCGTTATGAAAAATACGGGCTTGTCTATCCTGTTGAACAGAATCGGACAGTGCCTGGTGCCCGCAGGCACGAATATCAGGCAGCTCCTGGTCAGGACTTCCTCTTTATCATCCAGCCAGATTGTTATCTTTCCCCCCAGGTCGTGCGGGTCTTCCCGGTTGGAGCCGACGAACCCTATCACCTCGTCGAATTCATGGGCATGAGGTTCCTCGGCAGTATCTTCCGCGGACCCGCTCCAGAGCCAGTTGCAATCCACGTAGAAAAAGTCTTTCACAATCTCATCATCGACCGACATCAGGTGGGTCGACTTGATGGTGGACTTCCTTCCGGCTCGCTCCGCTTCCAGCTTTGCTTTAAGTTCCGGGGGCAGGGGTTTGGGGTCAGTGATGATATACTTTGAGTACTTCAATTCAGCCATTTTTACGTTTATGCCTCCTCTCATATTCCGTCAGTTGCTATTTTCTTTTCTTTAATGCCTCCCGCTTGGCGATGCACTCTTTGACGGACAGAGCCACATCTTCGGCTCCAAGGCCGAAGTGAGCTTTAAGCTCGTCTGTCTCCGGTGTGATTCTTCCGGACTGGCTGAACTCATCCTCGATGCCGACCCTTATCAATGGTGCCGGCATATTCTCGGACAGAACTGTAGCCACAGCCTCCCCCAGGCCACCGATTATGCTGGCATTTTCGGCGGTGACAATAGCCCCGGTTTCCTCAGCGGCCTTGATTACCGCCTCGTTATCCAGGGGCTTGAGCGTGCTCATGTTGATTATCCTGACATCAATGCCGTCCTTCTCCAGAAGCTCGGAAGCCAGTACCGCTTCCGTCAGCATATAGCCGGTGGCTATAATCGTAGCGTCCTTCCCGTCTTTCACCATGCAGGCCCTGCCAATATCAAAAGGATAGTCTTCCGTGAATATTCTCAGCGGGGGCGGGCTGGACTCTATTTTCAGGAATACCGGCCCGATGTAATCCGCTATGGCCATCATGCATTTCTCGGCCTCAACCGTATCGGCAGGATTGACGATGACAAGATTCGGCATGACACGCGTGGCCCCGATGATTTCGATATGGTTGTGAGATATGCCGGGCTCTCCCCATGCCCCCTCCCGACCGAGTATTTTAACGTTAAAACGGTCCTGCAGGATACTCTGGCGAATCTGGTTGTAAGCCCGGCTGACGGCGGCGAAGGCAAAGCTATGTATAAACGGTATGAATCCTTCCGCGGCCAGGGCGGCGGCAACGACCGCTCCGTTAGCCTCGGCTATACCGCACTCAATGACCCTCTCCGGCGCGTTCTCTTTAAACCAGCCTACGCCCGGGAATCCCATATCTTCGAGGACGGCGATTATCCTGTCGTCTTTTTCAGCCGCCTTTATCATGCCGTTATTAATCCCCTCGGCAGCCATGGCGCGGCTGCCTATTTTTACGTGTTTATTATATATGGCCATATTTAGCTCTCCCTTCAATAACCCCCCGGGTTATCTCCTCTCCCCTGGCAATATGCGTATGCGCCTGTTCCCAGCTGGGGACTCCGTAACCCTTAACCGTGTGAGCAATTATGCATTTCGGTTTGCCGTCGCCGTACAGATTGCTGGTGAGGTCCAGTACGTCGGCTATCTCTCTCAGGTTGTGACCGTTAATCTCGGCAACCCACCATCCGAAGGCCTTCCACTTATCAACAAACGGCTCTATCTGCATTACCTCATTGGTCGGCCCGTCAAGAGAGAACTTATTATAGTCAACGATAGTAATCAGATTATCCAGCTTATACTTGGCGGAAAACATGGCGGCTTCCCATACCTGTCCTTCGTGACATTCACCGTCGCCGAGAATGCAGTAAGACCGATACAGAGGGTTATACCTGCTTATATATCGCGGCATAAACTTGACAATGCCTTCGGAGGGCGGCTGCCTCAAGACTTTCAGCTTTTCAGCCAGGGCCATTCCAGCGGCAAAGGAGAGACCCTGCCCCAGCGAACCGCCAGAGTAATCAATACCCGGCGTGCACCAGCGGTCAGCATGGCCTTGAAGCGGCGAGCGATAACAGTAATATGTGCTAAGCGTCTCTTCGGGGAGTACGCCAAGTTCCACCAGAACCGCGTAGATTGCCTCGCAGCAGTGAGCCTTGGACAACACCACCCTGTCTCTTTCCGGCCAATCACAGTTCTGAGGGTCAATCTTCAGATGATGGAAGTAAAGAGTCGTGACTAATTCGACCAGCGACATCGTCCCGCCGGCATGCCCCATCTGGCTGGCATCAAATATGGTAAAGATGTTTCTACGGACTATGTTGGCTTTTTTCTCAAGGTCTCTTATTAACTCTTCGTCGTGTGCCATTTTTTTCGCCCTTCCGTTTCGATATTCACTGTTTGCAGTGTCAGTTTGCTGCCGCATCTAGGGCAGACATTATTATAATAGCCAAGAACAGTCTTTTCCGAGGGTATGGCGCGCATGTAGAGTCGTCTATTTATCTCTTCGCCAAAATACAGTAGCATATTGCATTTCCTGCATTTAATTTTCTCAGTCATGGGTAACCTCGCTTTCCCGTATAAGATATATCAGGCTTCTCATAGCTAAAGCTTAACCAGTATCTTTACTGCCTTCCCCTCCTTGTGGAGTTCAAATACCTTTTTAATATCGTCGAGGGGGACGATATGCGTGATGAGCGGCTTGAGGTCAAGCCTGGGCAGCAGGTTCAAAGCGCGTGGGAACGAATACGGGGATGTGAAGATAGCGCGAATAGTCAGTTCCTTAGCGTACATATAGAAAGGCCGGACGCCGACCTCGGCATCTCGCGGATAGACGGCAGCCCAGAGTATGGTACCACAATTATCTGCCAGAGAGATGGCCTGTTTGGCAGCTTCAAGGCTTCCACTCGCTTCTATAACAGTGTCAAATCCCCTGGAATCGGTAAATTGTTTGCCGATTTCCTCCAGGTTTTCGTTGAAGGGGTCAACCACAACGTCGGCCCCCAGTTTTTTGGCCAGCTGCCTTTTCTCGGCGACCGGTTCGGAGACAAGAACCCTGGCAGCACCTGATTTCAGAGCCAGCTCCAGGCATAAAAGTCCAATGGGGCCGGCCCCGGATATAGCTACCGAACCGCCGGGATGGATATTGGCAACGTCAATCGCGTGGACGGCCACGGACACCGGCTCGAGAAGGGCTCCGATTTCCAGGCTGATGTCGTCGGGGAGGGCATACACAGCCTGTTCATTGTAAAGGGCATACTCGGCATAGGCGCCTGAGGCGTGATACCCCGATCGGCAGAAGTGCTCCATTTTATTGCGGCAATAGTAGCAGGCCCCACAGGGACTCCGGAAATTGCAGGCCACTTTCTGTCCCACCTGATAACGCTTTATGTTACTGCCCACGGCTGCGATTGTCCCCGAAGCTTCATGACCGATGATTCTCGGCTCATTGCCGGCATCGGGGGGCATCAGACCGAACCGTCCTTCCAGAATCTCAGGGTCGGTACCGCATACCCCGCAGTAGGCTACCTTCATCTTGATTTCATCCGGCCCCGGCTCCGGTTCCGGAACCTCCTCCACATTTATATTACCTATTCCTCTCATTACGGCGGCTTTCATAGACTTTTTATCCCCTTAAGAATTTTTGCCGGGATTATCCGGTAATAATATCCTAATCCGCTTTTTACATCTGCCTTAGCTCAGTAACAATGCCACCGACGACACCGGTCTCGAAGTAAGCAAAACCGCCCTTATCACTCCTGGCACTCGTCAGAACCCTGACTCCCTGCCTGACCAGATTATTTACGTCTCTATCGAGGTCATCAGTGGTGTACCCCAAGTGATGAAGACCCTCACCACTATTATCCAGAAATTCCTGTAATGCGGACTCGCCACCGGAAGGTTGAAGCAATTCAAGCTCAACGCCGCCGAGTTTGGCCACGCTTATTTTCACTTTCCACTCGGCGGGCTTACCCCGCAATTCGCCTTTGAACGGGATATCCACCACGGGCGGTCCACCCGGCATTCCAAACGGGCCAAGGCCTAATGCAGTCAGATACTCAATAGTTTTTTCCATATCTTTGACGATTACGCCAACATGATGGAAATTACCGAATGCCGATTTCTCCTGTGTCTTCTGCTCCATGGTATCTCCTTTCGTAATTATCTCAAGGGATATATCGCTGCAAACGACGGCATCTCAAGTGTATCCATGTGCGGTCATGATGTCAAACTCCTGCCCTCAATACAATTGAAATCCTACTTATATATGGTGTTACCTCTGATTCAATATGTGGTAAAATTATCGGGAGCACGCTGATTCCATAAAGTGATGTCACACGTATCTACGTGCGAATATTGACGTCTGGAAAGGAAATTGGACGCATGAATAAAGTAATGACGATGAAAGAGGCAATCTCCAAATATATGAAGGCCGGTGATATACTTTTTCTCTCCGGTATGCAACACGGAGAGCCCTCAGCGGCCATACACGAGATTGTACGACAGAAAATCGAACACCTGACATTAGTGAGCTGTCTGGTAGCTACTTCAGCGCTCTTGCTCGGGGAAGGCCTGATAGACAAAATGGTCACCGGCTACACGTCGCAGGATGAGCGCTCCTACGCGATTGCGAAAGCCAAAGCTATGAACAGGCTACCAGTTTTCGAAGAATATTCTCACTTCGGCGTGAGTCTGGCACTATTCGCCGGGCAAATGGGTATACCTTTTATACCAACCAAGTCTCAGATAGGGTCCGATATGCTCAAGTACAATGAGAACATTAAATCAATAGAGTGCCCCTTCACCGGAGAGAAAACAGGCGCGGTCAGGGCCATAGTACCCGACGCAGGTATAATCCATGTGCAGAGAGCCGACGCTGACGGGAATGCCCAGAAGTGGGGCACCGTAGGGGTAGACCAGGAGGGTATAAATGCCAGCAAGACGGTTATCGTGACCACGGAAAAGATAGTCGACTCTGAAGTTATCAGGCGAGACCCGAACCGTACTATCATACCCGGCTTTCGGGTGAGTGCCGTGGTCGAACAGCCATGGGGCGCTTACCCGATGCATCTCGCCGGCTGTTATAGCGGCGACATGTGGGGCTTTTACGGTGAAACAGGTCCTCAGGAAAGCTATGAAGCTTATATCAAGGAATTCGTCTACGGCGTGAATGACTGGGATGAATATCTCAAGAAAAGAAGGGCGATAAAGGGAGAAGAATATTTCAACAACCTTCAGATAAATATGGTGATGAGTGAGCCGATTGTTACCGGTTATTAAGGAGTGAGTAAAATGAACCAGAATAAAGCAGTTTTGGAATACAGTGCCACCGACCAGATGGTTGCCACGGCAGCTCATCAGATTAAAAACAGCGATGTCGTGTATGTGGGGGTGGGGCTACCCTTTTTAGCCGCTTTGCTGGCTAAATATACTCATGCTCCCAACTGCACCATTATTATAGAAAACGGCATTATCAGGACCACAAGTTTTCCGCTACCGGCCGCCACGGACACGCTTGGCTCGCAAACAATGTCCGACCAGCTAACCAGTCTGTTCTATGTAAGTTGCCTGGGCCAAGCTGGTTTCATCAGCACCGGATTTATCGGCGCCGGGCAGGTAGATAGATACGGCAATGTCAACGATACGGTGGTCGGCGACTATTTAAACCCGACACACAGGTGGCCCGGAAGCGGCGGCGCTAATGATGTGATGAGCTTCTGCCAACGAACGATTATTATGCTGAGGCAGAGCAAGCGAAGATTCCAGGAAAAGGTTGATTTTATCACCTGCCCGGGATATCTGGACGGGAGACCGGGGCAGAGGGAGGAGACGGGTCTGCCGCCAAGCACGGGCCCCTCCGTAGTAATAACGGACCTGGGCTGCTACGTGTTTGAAGACGGAGAAATGGTGCTAAAGTCGATTCACAGCGGCGTAGGGATAACACTGGAACAGGTAAAGGCTGAGGTCGGCTGGGATATCAAAGTATCTCCGGATATTGAGGAGAGTATCCCTCCCACTGAAGAAGAGATGCGCATCCTCCGCGAAAAGGTCGACCCCAGTCAAGTATGGGTTGGCGGTAAGCGCCGACGCCCTGGAAAAGAACCATAGAAACCTTCACAACCCGGCGCGTGGCCTTTAGTATCACTATTTTGGTGATGTTTTGCAGTCGATAGTGTCCCCGGGGTTAATCAACAAACTTAAACATCCGCGTCAGTCCACCCGGCGTCCTTAAATTGTAGAGGCGTACGGCATTGCCGCCCAGGATAAGGTTCATATCATCCTGGTTTATGTCCAGCCTCTGTATTTGCTTCAGGCTCCAGCCCCAGATATCCACCTGGTGTCGCGGAATACCCTGCTTGAGGTCCTGCCGGGTGTACCCCGGCGGGTAGCGATTTATCTGCGAGTATACAGGGAGGCTGGCACCCCAGTCCGTGCCCCATATCAGCTTCTCAGCGCCAACGCTGGGGTCATTTAAAGCCTTGTAGTAAAGCTCCGTCCAGTAGCGGCCCGTCTCCAGGTAGATATTTTTGTGGCTGGCGGCCACATGCAGGGCCTGTTCGTAGAACCATTCCCACCAGCCACCCTCGATACCGGCATGCTCCAGTATTATCGGTACATCAGGGTAGGCGACGGCCAGTGTATGTACCCAGAGGGGATTATAAGTGGAGGGGAAGCCATGATACGAAATGGCGTAACCGCCCGGGGTACCGGCATGATAGCGGACGGGGATATGGTACTGCCGGCCCAAATCCATCATCTTCATCATATTTTTCACAAGGGTCTGTTCGTCGGTAAAGGTGGTCCCGCCCATGCCGCCGCCGCTGATAGGCATCCCCTCCCCGACACCGACGAACTGCTTGGTATCGAGGAGACGGGCCAGCTCGGCGATAGCGCCGTCGATGGTCCATTCCTCCTCGCCGGCGGCACACCTGTCCTGGTATTCCTTGGCATTGCAGTTGGCGACGAATCTCTCGGGGTATTTCTTCACCTGCTCCAGGTTTGTCTTGTTGGTCATACCGAAAGCCGGCTCGATGACGCACATATCTACTCCATAGCAATTCATATCGTAGATAAGGCGCGGCGAATTGTCATAGGCTTCAATCTGGTGCATGGCATGGCCGAGGTCTTTGAAGTCAGTCGAGCCTTTCAAGGCTTTCCCGGCGGCGTGGCGTTGAGAATGGACATGAGTATCAACGATAAATCTTCCCAGTTTCATTTCATTCCTCCAACTATATTATTCACGGATTTAATCCACAAACTTGAACATCCGGGTCAGTCCACCCGGCGTCCTCAGGTTGTAGATGCGTACAGCGTTGCCGCCCAGGATAAGGTTCATATCGTCCTGGTTTATGTCGAGCCTCTGTATTTGCTTCAGGCTCCAGCCCCAGATATCCACCTGGTGGCGCGGGATGCCCTGCTTGAGGTCCTGCCGGGTATAGCCGGGAGGGTACCTGTTCAGCTGCGAGTACACGGGGAGGCTGGCACCCCAGTCAGTGCCCCATATAAGCTTCTCGGCACCAACGCTGGGGTCATTTAACGCCTTGTAGTAAAGCTCCGTCCAGTAGCGACCCGTCTCCAGGTAGATATTCTTATGGCTGGCGGCGACATGCAGACAGCATTCATAGAACCATTCCCACCAGCCGCCCTCGATACCGCCATGCTCCAGGATAATAGGCACATCAGGAAAGGCCACAGCCAGGGTATGCACCCACAGCGGATTATAAGTGAACTGGGCGCCGTGATAGGCGATAGCGTAGCCGCCCGGAGTACCGGTATGATAGCGGAAAGGCACCTTGTAGGCACGGCAGACTTCCAGCACCTTCATACAGTTCTGGATAATTTCCTGCTCGGTCTGGAACATCGGAGGCCCCTCCCCTCTTCGCCCGCGCATAGGTATCAGCACCATCTCGCCGATACCGACGTAGTCGCCGGTATCGAGCAGCCCGGCCAGAGCCTCGCAGAAACCTTCTATGGTCCATTTTTCCTCACCGGCGGCACACCTGTCCTGATATTCCTTAGGCCAGCAATTGGCCACAAACCTTTCCGGGTATTTCTTCACCTGCTCTACATTTGTCTTGTTGGTCATGCCAAAAGCCGGCTCGATGACACACATATCCACTCCATAGCAATCCATATCGTAGATAAGGCGCGGCGAGTTATCGTAGGCTTCAATCTGGTGCATGGCATGGCCGAGGTCTTTGAAGTCGGTAGAGCCCTTCAAGGCTTTCCCAGCCGCGTGGCGCTGAGAATGGACATGAGTATCAACGATAAATCTTCCTAGCTTCATTTCATTCCTCCAACTATATTATTCACGGATTTAATCCACAAACTTGAACATTCGGGTCAGTCCACCCGGCGTCCTCAGGTTGTAGATGCGTACAGCGTTGCCGCCCAGGA
>JAUWYU010000101.1 GCA_030615655.1 Dehalococcoidia bacterium | reverse complement strand
GTCATCCGCCACAGGTTGCCGCCCCCCACCTGCTGCGTGCCCTGTTTCCTGAGGTCTATCCCACGGGATTTAGCGGCCAGGTAGGAGGCGGGCACCGAACCGATAAGGTAGGCACATACTATTAGTACAATCCAGATTGTCATGAGGCTCCTTCAGGGTTGTAATAATATATTTCACAGATTAGCCAGCTTGAGAACTCGTTCACCTGCCAGGGCTATGAGTCTTTCCACCGATTCCAAAGGCACGTCCACACCGCCGAGCATAATATCACCGCTGTTATCGATACCATGGTAATCGGAGCCGCCGGTGGCGATGAGGCTGTGTTTATCAGCGAGACCGACCAGACTCTTGATTTCATCATCAGTATAGTCCTTGTAGTAGGCTTCAATACAAATCAGTCCGGCTGCCTTAAGTTTAATAATAATGGCTTCCGGGTCAGTGACGGTGAGCGGGTGTGCCAGCACGGGCAGCCCTTTAGACCGCAGTATAAGTTCTACGGCTTCTGCCGGCGTCATCTTATCTCGCTCGACATAGGCCGGGCCGTCGTGTCCGATATATTTATCGAAGGCCTCGACGAACGAGGTAATGTATTCCTTTTCCAGCATCGCCTGAGCGATATGGGGTCGACCGATAGAGCCGTCGCCGGCTATTTCCTGGACTCGTTCCCAGTCAATATGTATACCCAGGTCGCCCAGCCTGGCAATCATTCCCCGGGCTTTTCTCTGCCGGGAACTGCGGAACCGCTCCAGGGTCGACTTTAGTTCGGTACTGGTATAATCTATGAAATAGCCGAGAAGGTGGGCCTGGCCACCGGGCATATCGGTGCTGATTTCAACGGCGGGTATAACTCTAAGCCGGGGGAAGGCTCTGCCGGCCTGTAAAGCCGGAGCAATTCCGTCCACGGAGTCATGGTCAGCCAGGGCGATGACCGTCAACCCGAGCTCGGCCGCTTTACCTACAATGGCTTCCGGACTGAATTTTCCGTCGGAAGCGGTCGAGTGAATATGCAGGTCTACCTGGTTCACTGATCTTCCATCTCCCGATGAATGCGCTCAATTCCAGTTGCTTTTCCGCTGGCTTCATCTAACTCAACCACGATGGCGTTGAGTTCCGGTTTTCCCTTTCCCACCGACAGGTGATGGGGCATCATGGTCAGGAAGCGCTGGATTACAGCCCCGGCATCGTCGCCGATAATGGAGTCCGTTGGTCCGGTCATACCGATATCGGTGACATAGGCAGTGCCTCCGGGCAGTATCCGGGCATCAATAGTGCCGATATGGGTATGGGTTCCGAGCACGGCACTGACCCGGCCATCCAGGTAATGTCCCAGAGCCACCTTCTCCGAGGTTGCCTCGGCATGGAAATCAACAATGATAACCGGCGGCTTTGGCTCGAGGTCAGCCAGGAGCCTGTCCATAGTACGGAACGGGCAGTCGTAGTTGGTCATGAAGGTCCGGCCTATCAGGTTTACTACCAGCGTCTTCCCGGTAGTCAGGTAGCCCCGGCCCGGCACCCCGGGGGGATAGTTTAACGGGCGCAGAATGGGCATATCACCATCAAGATGGGGAATAATCTCCTTCTGGGCCCAGATGTGATTGCCTGAGGTGAGCACATCAATGCCGTCATTCAGCAGTTCCCGGGCAGTGCTTACGGTCAGGCCAAAACCGCCGGCGGCATTCTCACCGTTGGCAATGACTAAATCCAGTCCGTATTGCTGGCGCAGGTTGCGCAGGTACTTATGTATTATCTGCCGGCCCGGTCGGCCGATTATGTCGCCGATGGCTAAAATGTTCATCTTATTTGGCGTAGTCTATAGCTCTGGTCTCCCTTATTACGGTAACCTTTATCTGTCCCGGATAGGACAGAGTCTCTTCCACCTTTTTCACAATGTCCCGGGCCAGCCTCATTGCTCCCAAATCATCAATAGATTCCGGCTTGACCAGGATACGGACTTCGCGGCCGGCTTGAATGGCGAAGGACTTCTCGACTCCCTTGAAGCTATCGGCAATGTCTTCCAGCGCCTTCAGTCGTTTCAGGTAACTGTCCAGTGATTCGCGCCGGGCGCCGGGTCTGGCGCTGCTGATAGCGTCGGCCGCCGAGGCAATATAGCCCCAGATGCCGACATCACCGGTCTCAAAGTGGTGCTCGGCGACACCATCAAGCACCTCGGGTGACTTTTCCCACTGCTTAACGAGGTCGGCACCGATAGCGGCATGGGTTCCTTCTACCTCCCGGTCCACGGCTTTGCCGACATCATGGAGCAGTCCAACCTTCTTAGCGGTGTTAACATTGGCGCCAATCTCGGAGGCAATCATACCGGCCAGATAAGCAACCTCCATGCTGTGCTCAAGGGCGTTCTGTCCGTAGCTTGTGCGGTACTTGAGTCGGCCAAGCAGCTTGACTAGCTCGGGGTGAAGCTGGACTCCCAGCTGGAGGGCTGCCTGTTCGCCGGCATTCTGGATATCGGCGTCTACTTCTTCTTTGGCTTTGACGGCCATTTCTTCTATACGCGCCGGATGAATGCGGCCGTCAAGGATAAGCCGGTGAAGGGCGACGCGGGCAATCTCGCGGCGAACAGGATCAAAGCTGGAGAGGGTTACGGCTTCCGGGGTATCGTCGATAATAAGGTCAACGCCGGTAGCCTGCTCCAGGGCTCTAATATTGCGGCCCTCCCGTCCGATGAGCCGACCTTTCATTTCGTCATTGGGGAGGGGAACCACCGAGACGGTAGTCTCAGTTACAATATCGGAGGCGCTGCGCTGTATTGCCGACGCCAAAATATCCTGAGCTTTCTCATCGGCCTCTTCTTTTAGTTTGGACTCCCACTGATGGAGGCGCCTTGAAGCTTCCTGCTGCATCTCGACTTCCATAGTGTCAAGCAGTATCTGTCTTGCTTCCATGCTGGACATGCCCGAAATCAGTTCCAGCTGCTTTAACTGCTTGTCTTTGAGTTCACCGAGCTGGCTTCGGGTTGTCTCTATCTCCTTTTCTTTGTTGGTTAGATTGCGCTCACGCTGTTCGACGCCTTCAAGCTTGCGGTCCAGGGTTTCACTTTTTTGATTGAGCCTGTTTTCCTGCCGCTGCTGCTCACCACGTCTCTCACGGTAGTCGCTGTCGGCCGAGGTCCTGGTACGCTTGGCTTCTTCCTGGGCTTCTTGCAGCACGTTTTTGGATTCATTTCTGGCTTCGGCCACCATTCTGGCAGCTTTCCTTTCAGCAATGCGCAGCTGCCGGTTAAATACCATTCGTCGGGAAAGAAAAGCCGCCAGGCCGCCAAATACGGCGCCTATGATGAAGCTAAAGAAAATGGCAATATATTCTACTCCTCCCATTTTGAGCCTCCTTTCTTTATTGATTATTTATTCTTTTAGGATAAACCTGACAAAGCTGATGCCGGGTTTTACCAGTATAATCCAATTTTGATAGTTACCGGGGTACTTTCCCGTACTCGTTCCATACCCTTTCTACTGTGTCCTTTATTACATCGTATCTGAAGCCTCTTCGACCGAGGTGTTCGCCTAACCGGCGTCGGAAGCTCTGGTAGTCAGAGGGAGACAAACGGTTAGCCCGGCTGAGAGCCGCCCGATAGGCACTATCGCTATCATCGACTTCATCGACTACCTGCTCGATGGTGTCACCGTCCAATCCTTTCCGCTGAAGTTCCAGCCTGGTCAGCCACCGGCTGCGGGGGCTGAATGATTCCCTGTTCTCTTTCCAGAACCGGGCAAAGGCGGTATCATCCACCAGCCCCTGCTCTTTCAGTTTGGCGAGCGTCTTCTCAGTGCAGTGGCTATCGAAGCCATGCTGCTGGAGTCGCTGCCTTACCTCGGACTCGCTTCGCGGTCGGTAGCCGAGGTAGCGGGTAGCCGCGTTGAGGCAACGCTGGTAGCGGTCGGTCCCGGCCAGTGCCTCTATCTGGATGTCGGACAGTTCCTGTCCGACCTTTAACGCCTCTTTTACGGCTACTTCAGCCAGCAAGCTGAAGGAGAATTTGCCGTCTATAAATACATTTACCCGCTTTTTCCGGCTCTTTCCCGCCGTTAGTCTGGTTATTTTACTCATTAGCTGACAACCTCATTTAAAACACATAAGGCTGAAGCCCGTGCCTCAGCCTTAAAGATACTCTCTGCCTATTAAGCTGGCTTATCTTGCTAAATGCCTTTAATTTTCATCAGGCACTGTATCGTGAGTGGCGCTGGCCGAGGCTCTAATCCGCTCTTCAATTTCCTGGGCGAGCCCGGGATTTTCCAGGAGGTATCGTTTGGCGTTCTCCCGGCCCTGCCCGAGGCGGATGTCACCGTAGGAGAAAAAGGCGCCGGCTTTACTTACCAGCCCCAGCTCTAAACCGATATCGAGAAGGTTGCCCTCTCTGCTTATGCCGTGGTCAAACATGATGTCAAACTCGGCGCTGCGGAACGGGGGGGCAACCTTATTCTTAACTACCTTAGCTCTGATACGACTGCCAATAGCATCATTTTCCTGCTTGATGATTTCCGCGCGCCTCAGCTCAATCCTGGTTGAGCTGTAGAACTTCAGCGCCCGGCCACCGGTAGTCACCTCGGGATTACCGAAGACGATACCAACCTTTTCTCTCAGCTGGTTGATGAATACAACCGCTGTACCGGACCTGCCGATGGCGGCGGCCAGCTTTCTCAAGGCCTGTGACATCAAGCGGGCCTGCAGACCCATCTGAGGGTCTCCCATATCCCCCTCAATTTCAGCGCGTGGGACCAAAGCGGCGACACTGTCAATAATTATCGCATCAACAGCGCTGCTCCTTACCAGCGCTTCGGTAATTTCCAGGGCCTGCTCGCCAGTATCGGGCTGCGAGATGAGCAGGTCGTCAATGTTCACACCGCAGTTGGCAGCGTAAGAGGGGTCCAAGGCATGTTCGGCGTCGATATAGGCAACCGTACCTCCTCTTTTTTGTGCTTCGGCGATTATGTGCTGGGCTAGGGTAGTTTTTCCGGATGACTCCGACCCGAATATTTCCGTGATTCGTCCTCTGGGTATACCTCCTATACCCAGGGCCAGGTCTAGAGCCAGTGAGCCAGTAGGAATAGCTTCTATTGGCGGCAGTGTGGCCGACTCACCTAACTTCATGATGGAGCCCTTGCCAAACCGCTTTTCAATCTGGCCAATAGCCAGCTCTAACGCTTTTTCTCTTTCCGTGGTCATCTTTCGCCTCATCTTGATGATAACACAACGTTTTTGCCAAAACAAGTGGCAGGCTAACGATTGGGGGCGTGCAGTAATTTTTTTAGATTTTATTTAGAAGGCATTAAAATCTGGCTATGGGGGGCATAGTGCGCTTATGGTTGCTGGCGGCCATCATAGCCTCAATCTTACTTTTTAGTTCTTCCGGAGCATCTCCTTCAAGGATATAGCGGTCGAGAGCCTCGTAGCTTATGTCCATCTCACCCTCATCCGTCTGGCCTTCCCATAAGCCGGCGGAGGGGGGTTTGTCAATAATTGACCGGGGGATTTCCAGGAAACGGGCCAGTTCCCTGACCTCCCCTTTAACCAGATTGCCCAGCGGTAAGATGTCCACGCCGCCGTCGCCGTACTTGGTGAAGTAGCCGACGGTAATCTCGCTCCGGTTGCCGGAACCGGCCACCATATATTGAAGCTGATTGGCGACGTAGTATAGGGTGAGCATCCTTAACCTGGCTTTGAGGTTAGCTCCAGCCAGACGGATAACAGCAGGGTCAGTAACCTCATCCGGTAATATCTTGAGCAGGGTGTCAAAAACAGTATCAAGGACCACTGTTTGGGTCGGAATAGAGAACTGATTAGCCACAGTCTGAGCATGCTCTATATCCTCCTGGTTGCTGTGGCAGGGCATAATTACGGCGAGCATGTTCTGCGGAAAAGCGTGCTGGCACAGCACGGCCAGCACCGAGGAGTCAAGTCCGCCGCTCAAGCCGAGTACCACTCCCCGGCACCCGGCCGCCGATACCTTTTCCTTTATCCACGCCAC
>JAUWYU010000115.1 GCA_030615655.1 Dehalococcoidia bacterium | reverse complement strand
ATAAGGTATTATAGACGCCTATGTCAAGACTTTATCTTGCATAGTATAGGGTGTAAGAGCCTCTAATAACCCGAAGGGCAGAGTTCAACCTGTTCCATGATTTCCGACCTCAGCGTTTCCGGCTGTTTGATACCCTTGAATCTCAGCGGTTCAGGCTCCGCTTCAAGTATACGGGCCTCTTCATAACGCCATATATCTCCCTCTGTTACAAGCTGTGGCCTCTGCTTTACAACCGCGTGCCGGCTTACCACTACGAGTTTTTCCTTACCTTTCACCTCACAACTGGCTATATCGTCCAAGGGCAGCTCATAGGAAAACGACCCAGAAAAATGCGCTTCATTGTAGATCAGCCTCCGATTGGTTAGAAGCAGTAAGCCGCTGTGGAATCCTTCGAACTCTGCGTGCTCAATCCGTCTCACCAGTCTCTCTTCTCTCTCTAATGTCACCGGAACAGGAATTGAAGCGAGATTTACTGCAAGAGACCATGCTATATTCTTATCTGCATCTTTAAGAGCTTCTCTTAATGCCTCCTCTAATGCCTCACCAACTTCTTTAGCTTTTTCATCTAAAGCGTCTATAATTCCATAGATAACGAAGGTACTGAGAGCAGATGCAGCAGCACTGCGCACTTCAGTCTTTTCATCTTTAAGGGTTTTTATTAACGGTTCAACCGCTTTTGTCAACAGTGAAACCGTCTTTCTGTCCACAATTTTCTCCAAGGCTGAGGTGGCATCGCGGCGCACATGCCAGTCACTATAGCTTAGTGCTTTTATCAATCCATCGACATCAAGCCTTTTTCTTAATTCTTTAATGTTTTCCATCACACTTCATCAATAACGCCTATTCCAGGTAGTCCTTAAGCTTGCGGCTGCGGGAGGGGTGGCGGAGTTTTCTTAAGGCTTTGGCCTCTATCTGGCGGATTCTCTCGCGGGTTACATTAAACTCCACGCCTACCTCTTCCAGGGTGCGGCTTCGGCCGTCTTCAAGGCCGAACCTGAGCGTGAGGACGCGCTTCTCGCGGTCGGTCAGCGTGTCCAGCACATCCTCAATCTGCTCCTTCAGGAGCTGCTTGGAAGCGATATCTACCGGCTGCAGGGCATTCCTGTCCTCTATGGAATTTCCCAGAGGGCTGTCTTCCTCTTCACCTATCGGCGATTCCAGAGATATGGGCAGTTGCGATACCTTGACAATCTCCCTGACCTTGTCCGAGGAGACCTCCATTTCCTTGGCGATTTCCCGTGAGGTAGGCTCCCGGCCGTATTCCTGGGCGAGGCGGCGACTGATTCTGAGCAGTCGGTTAATGGTCTCCACCATGTGGACGGGTATGCGGATAGTGCGAGCCTGGTCGGCAATGGCGCGGGTAAGCGCCTGACGAATCCACCAGGTGGCATAGGTACTGAATTTATAACCCTTACGATAATCAAACTTCTCTACGGCTCTCATCAGGCCGATATTTCCCTCTTGAATAAGGTCAAGAAGGGACATGCCCCGTCCGATGTGCTTCTTGGCCACGCTGACCACAAGACGCAGATTGGCTTCAGTGAGGTGTCTTTCCGCCAATTTACCCTCATGGGTAATATCGTCGAAGTAGGCTGAGAACTGCCTTTCGTTAACCTTAACGGAATCGATAAAAGCGCTATCGGCTACCAGCCGGTCAATATCGGATGGGGAGATATCGTTGCTGATAACATCGCGGGCTTCGAGGGGCAGCAGCCGACTGCCCTGTGAGAGGTTAATTAGCATTTCTTCGGTTTCGGTTGCGGATATGTCCAGCCTGGTGGCGATATCGTGAATCAGCTGCGGGTCAATAGCATTATCAATACTCTCCTGTAATTTGTCGTTATACATGCTTTCAAGAAAGCCGTTTGACTGTGGTAAGCCGAGTTGCTCCTGGAGGAGCTGAATAACAGGGAAAGCCTGCGCCAGCTTCTGGAGTATGGCTATTATGATATCAGTCGTTGCGGGCGGCCGGCCGTATTTCTGTGAGTAGTCCTGTTCGATGGTTTTGATGTATTTTCCTTCTTCCATCTTCTTGGCCAGGGTCTTCTCATCAGCGGCGGTGAGAAGGTGTACCCGTCCAATCTCATGGAGGTATATGCGCACCGGGTCGTCGGTGATATCCTGCTCGGGCAGTTCTTCCGAGGGCATCTCCAACCGCATGTCCTGCGGCGATTCGGGCTTCTCAATATCAAAATGTTTTGTCTTCTGCCATAGTTCGCCCGATTCTTTTTTGTCCCCGTCTTCCAGTTCCTCATCGGATTCGACAGGAGCCCTGTATAACATCCCCGATTTTGAATCGGAACTCAGCTCATCTGGCGGCAGCTCTTCATCGTGGTCGTTATCCCGATATTTATCCGAATCACTATTATCCCTGTCCATCAATCATCTCCTTACCCAGGTCTCCTGTGGTTCTTGTGAGCGAACACGTCTCTCAACCCGGCGCTGATTTCCAGGTCTTCTTCGCCGATGTCACCCACTTCAGCTTTTCTGGCGGCCAAATTTTTAAAATACTTCTCTTTCAATCTATTAACACTATCGGAATATCTTCGCTCAATATCATTTATGGCCGGGAAGGCTATGCTTCTAATAGCATCAAGGTGCTCGTGAATAGCCGGGTCAAGATTTTCTTTCAACAATGACAGCTTATCAGCTTTTTGCCAGGCAGTAAAGATTTCGCGGTTTTCACTGCTTTCGAAATATTCAGGAGAGAGGTCTTCCTGCCGGCTCTTGAGTTCAGGGTATTGTAAAAGGAGGGCCAGGCAGTACTCCTCGCGCGGACTGGACACCAGGGGACGCAGGGCTCGTGTCACCGCTGCCGGTCCCGGCGCCGGCGCCCTGCGCCTGGGGGGAGAGGGTTTTATTCGGGACAACGCTGCCTCAATTGTATTTACGCCTACACTTACCAGTCCGGCTAATTTTTGCAGGTAGTGTGCCTGACGGACAGGGTCTTTTATCTCCGCCACGATGGGCAAGAGCCTGTCCACGGCCAGGGACTTATCACGGGCGGTGGTGAGGTCGAGACTGGATGTGACCGTGTCAAAGGTGTAATCGACTATCGGCAGGGCTTTATCTACCAAATCCTGCCAGGCTTTGACATCTTCCTTAATAACGTCATCGGGGTCGGTGCCTTCCGGAAGGGTAATAACTCTTATTTCAGCATTTAATATGTTTTCGTAGCCGACGGTACGCAGCATGGCTTCTTCACCGGCGGCATCGGCGTCAAGGGCTAAAAGCAGGTTCCTGCTCAGCTTCTTCAGTATATTGACCTGCGGCTCGGTAACGGCGGTGCCCATGGAGGCGACCACGCTGGTGATGCCATTCTGGTGGGCGGTAATGACATCCATATAGCCTTCCATGATGATGGCTGCGTCCTGCTTTCTGATGGCGGCGGCGGCAAGGTCTACGGCGTAGAGGCTGCCGCTCTTATCGAAGGTGGGGGTCTGGGGGGAGTTGGTGTACTTGGGCATGGATTCATCGAGCGCCCTGGCGCCAAAGCCTATGGTCCGTCCTTTGAGATTACGGATGGGGAACATCAGCTTACCGCGAAACCGGTCATGGGTCTTGCCGTTTTCCGCCTTTATGAGTAAACCGGCGGTGAGCATATCACTTTCGCTATGGCCTTTATCCAGCAGGTACTGCTTTAACGCTTCCCAGTCGTCCAGGCTGAAGCCGAGCTGAAAGTCGGCGACGGTCTCCGGGGAAAACCCCCGGCTTTCCACGTAACTTCGCGCCTTTTTCCCGGCCGGGGCGTTGAGGAGCAGGTTGTTGAAATACAGGGCGGCGGCTTCATTAACTTTATAAAGCTCTTCTTTTTCTTCTTTTTCGCCTTCACGGTATGTTTTTGACGGGAGGGTGACGCCGACTCTCCGGGCAAGCAGAGTTAGCGCCTCGCCGAAACCCATGCTCTCTTTCTTCATGACAAAGGAAAAGACATCGCCGCCGGTGTTGCAGGCGCCGAAGCAGTGCCAGCTCTGCTGTTCCGGGTAAACGAAAAAGGAGGGGTGCTTTTCGCTGTGAAACGGGCATAAAGCGGTCAGGTTCCGTCCCGCCTTCTTCAGGGTAGCGTGCTGGCCGATAACTTCGACAATATCAGTCTTCTGTTTTACTTCGTCGATGGCGCTCATTATGTTTTAGTCTACCCCAGTTCTTCCGCGAGTCTCATGGCATAGTGGTCAGTCATACCGGCAATGTAGTCGACGACTCTTCGCTCGGTGGCGTCGCTGTAGAGGCGGTATTCGGCCGGCAGCTTGTCCTCGTGTCCGTTGAAATACTTATAGAGGGAGCGGACCACCTCCTCCGCTTTTCCGGTTTTGTCCTGGGCTGACCGGAGGTTATAGACTCTCTCAAAGAGAAAATCCCGAAGAATATCGGCGGCCGAAAGCACCGGGGAACTCATTTTAATCGCGGGTCTATCTTTAATTGTATCACAAGTACGGACTTCCCACGAGTTTTCAATGATATCACAGACCATGGTATTAATGCGCTGAGAGTGGGACAGCCCCAGCACCTTAATGGCGTCAAGGGGTAAATCACCCTCTGAAATCATATCAGCCCTGATGGCATCGCCGATATCATGGTTGATATAAGCAACCATATCAGAAATCTTGACGACTTCACCTTCGAGGGTGCCTACTTCGCCCCAGTCTTTTCCAAGGATATCCACGCTTGACTTGGAGTGGTTAACGATACCGTCTCTAACCTCCCAGCTGAGGTTGAGTCCGCGGCCGCCATTCTCCAGGAGGTCGACAACGCGCAGGCTCTGCTCGTTATGCCTGAATCCCTGGCGGTAGAGTTCATTTAACACATCCTCTCCCCAATGGCCGAAGGGGGTATGGCCGAGGTCATGACCCAGGGCTATTGCCTCCGTCAGGTCCTCGTTGAGGTTGAGGGCGCGGGCAATGTTGCGGGCTATCTGGGAGACCTCCAGGGTATGGGTGAGACGGGTTACATAGTGGTCGCCGAGGGGAGCGATGAAGACCTGAGTCTTGTGTTTGAGGCGGCGGAAGGACTTGCTGTGGATAATGCGGTCGCGGTCACGCTGAAAGGCAGTGCGCACCGGGCAGGGCTTTTCGGGGCGGAGACGGCCGCGCGAGAGCCTGCTTTTAACGGCATGAGGAGAGAGGCTGTTTTCTCTTTCCTCGGCTATCTGGCGGATATTAAACTGTTCAATCACTTAATGTCCAGTTTAGTACATTTAGTGCCGGTGCTCAATAAACCTTATGCGTTTAGGTGCCGTCATAAGACCAGTCATACATGTTGACGAATGCCTATTTAAGCGTCTGTTGCTCAGCCTGCTTCAACACCCGCAGCGCTCTCAGGGTTACCCACTTGCTGGGTTTGTCTTTGGTGCCGTATTTCACCCACATTTTGTGATTATTATCAACATACT
>JAUWYU010000024.1 GCA_030615655.1 Dehalococcoidia bacterium | reverse complement strand
CGCTCCCCAGGTGGGGGAAGACATCGCCCAGTTGCTGCCCGGCAGCGCTGCGTCCGGTAACCGAGGCAAGCTCTACCTCCGGATGCTGAGAGAGCAGTCGCGCCAACTCAACACCGGCATAACCGGTAACATTGATAATGCCCACTCTGGTCTTACCCATTTTCCATGTCCTCTTATGTCTTACCTTGATTTTAAGTATAGCATAAGCGTCACCTAATTTATAACGAGGGTCTAAAAAATAGCTCCTCTGGCTGCCTTCCTGTTCCTGTTTCCGCGGTATATCTAAAGAAACGGGATTTTGTGTGTAAGAAAAATTATGGTTTATTCGTGTGAGCCTCTTGACATGAGCGTGACAATAGTTTATTGTTTATAGCAAATACCCAGAAGGAAGGAGGAAAACATGCAAGCATATTGTGTGAAATGTCGTGCCAAGAAGGAGATGAAGGATGCTAGGCCCATTACCATGAAGAATGGCAAGCCGGCAACGCAGGGAGTATGCCCGACCTGCGGCACCAAGATGTTTAGAATCGGTAAGAGTTGAAGCCGGTAATTTAAAGGGATTTATATATAGATAGGGCTGGATATTTTCATATTCTGAATATCCAGCCTTTTCATTTCTTTGAAACGGGATAGACAAGCTATTGAAACGGGAATGAATTAGAGGCAATACCCGTTGATGAGTTCCACGGTATTGACCACATTGAGTTTGTGGAAGATTAGCGAGAAGCGATTTTCAAGCTCTCTCATTATTTCGCTCAGTTCTAGCTCCGGGATGTGCCACAATTCTTTCTTGAAATCGCCGAAGGCCTTCTTGCGTGTTTTGTAGAGGAACTGTTCTTCTGTTTCTTCGGGCTTTCTCTCTTTATTGTATTGAGCGGCAAGGTGTTTGTGTATCTCACCCAGCAGGTCTTTTGGGAAATGGGGGCTGTCATAGATGAGGTTTTGAAAGCCGGTGGCGAGATGTACTTCGACCGTATCAACCTGCGGGAACATGTCAAAGGCTTCGTCAGGGAGGGTGGAAGCGCCGTGCTGTACCGCCCCGCCCATGCCGTATTCCTCCCGGGCTACTTTGGAGAGTTCTTCCAGGGTATTGAAATCGATACTAACCGTGGCGATTGAGCCATCGGGTAGAACCACGCCGCCGTGCGATGTTCCGGTTTGCACGCTGATTTTAGAGATTCCTTTGACATCCTTGCCGAGCTGGCTGAGATAGCCGTCCGTAAAGGCCCGGAGGTCGGCGACCGTACTGTTGCCTTTGCCGATTTCACCAATCTCGCCGCCCACGGATACGGTTGTACCTTCAGGCTCGATATCGCGGATAAACCGGGTCATCTCCGCCGTTATCTGGGAATTCTTTGCCTGCTGTTCTTCAAGGCCGGGCTTGTCCAGGTCGACAAGGGTAGAGGCGTCAATATCAATATTCAAAAAGCCGGCATTTACAGACTGCTGTATCAGATCCCTGATATCGTTGAGTTCAGCTTCCGGGTCTTCACGGTACATGCGCCGCCTGACCTGGAAGTGGTCTCCCTGGATAAAAACGGGGCCCTGGAACTCCTCCCTGATAGCGGCCGCCAGTATGCAGGCGGCATATTCCGCCGGTTGTTGCAGGGTGTAGCCCATCTCGGAGCGAGCAAGCTCAAAGATAAAAGCGCTCACCCTGTCTTTCCGGGCCGCTCTGAAGACAGCCCTGGCTACATGATAGGTTATGCCGCGGATGTTTATGGCGGGTACGGTTATACCGTTATAAAGTCCTTTGCCGGCGGCTTCATACAGTCCCTGAATGCTGGCGGGGAAAATACCCTGACCGAGAGCCATCTCCCGGATGATGCGCAGGTGCTCTTCCCGCATCTGGTGGTCGGCACCGAAGACAGCCAGTTCTATCAGGGTATCGATATTCTTCTTGGCTTTAATTTGGCCTGAATCGTTGTGCATATTTCTTTTTTACGGTGTGTTTAGAATGCTGCGGCGTCCGTTATATCTGTCGGCGTCATACTGTGTCGCCAGGTCTACCAGATTTAACTTGCCGTATATATTTTTGAGCGGAGTGCAGGTAATCTTGCCGTTTTTAACGCAAACCATCTTGCTGAAATCTTTCCGCACTACTAAATCAACAGCGGCAATACCGAAATATCGGCCCATTCGGCGGTCATAAGCGCACGGAGCGCCGCCGCGCTGGAGGTGGCTGAGTATCACGCTGCGTGTTTCCAGTCGGGTACCCTTTTCGATTTCCTGAGCCACAAAATTGCCGATACCGCCGAGGGCTTTATGACCGAAGCTATCCACGCCTTCTTTTTTAACAATCTCGGTGCCGCCTATCTGTTTGGCTCCCTCGGCCACCAGGATGATTTCGTACCTGGTGCCAGCCCTTCTTCCCTCCGTGACCAGTTCGTTCACCCTGTCCATGGAGAATTCGCATTCCGGGATTAAGATGATATAGGCTCCGCAGGCCTCCCCGCCTTCCAGAGCCAGCCAGCCGGCCGTTCTGCCCATGGTTTCGACCACGAATATCCTTTTGTGCGAACCGGCCGTCGTTCTCAGCCTGTCCACTTCTTCTACGATGACATTCAGGGCGGTTTCGAATCCCAGCGTATAGTCAGTTTCGGGAAGGTCTTTGTCGATTGTTTTGGGAATGCCGATAACGTTAACGCCTTCTCTGGACAGTCTGGTGGCGATGGCCAGGGTGCCGTCACCGCCGATGGCTATCACGGCTTCCAGACCGAGGCTTTCTATATTTTCTATAACCAGTTTGGAACAGTCGTTTTTCGGGTCATAAGGACTCAGCCGTGAGGTGCCCAGAAAGGTTCCGCCGTATCTATCCCAGGTCCTGACTGTGTCCGGGTTCAGGGGTACAATGCGTCCCTCGGTATCCGAGCCGGCCGGGTCAATGGTTACCAGTCCTCTCCATCCGTCTCGAATTCCCAGGACTTCATAGCGGACGCCTCTTTCCTCCTCGAGCCGTTCATCCATGGCAGTTTTGACCACCCATTTGAGAGCAGGATTCAATCCGGCACAGTCGCCGCCGCCGGTCAGGACACCTATTCTACTCTTTTTCATAGTACCGTCATTATAGAAGCAGTATCACGCACTGTCAATAATGAAGTGGTGCTCATTGCAAACGCTGAAACCTAGCTTCTCCGTTTGCTCATCTTGAACCACGGATGGAAGCTGATTATACCATCGTTGGGCACAGTACGGTGGCCGTTTCCGTCCATAGCCATGTCCATCGCCATGAGGTAATCAGCAACCCGGTCTGGCAGGAGGAAATGTTCGCTGACATACTCCTTACCTCTTTGTCCCAGCGCGTCGGCGGCTTTCCGGTTTTTCAACAGGTTTATTACCTGGCGTGCCGTTTTCTGGGGGGTCTCATAAAAGTAACCGGTATCGCCGTCTCTAATCTGCAGAGGAATGGCACCGACATTCGACGATATCACCGGTTTGGCCTTCCAGAGCGCCTCGGTAATTACCAGTCCAAACCCCTCTCTGGTTGAGGGCTGCATGATAATACTGGCGGACCGCTGGAGTGCGTTCACTTCCCTCCAGTTTTCCAGGCGGTTTGCCATCGGGAGATTGAGTATGTGAATGTCTTCGTCTTCCTTGGTGTCTTCGTAAATTTTAGCCAGGATCCGTTCTCCTTCCGGGTCATCGGAAGCCATACCGCCGGCCAGTATGAGCTGGCATGGCTGCTCTTTTCTGACATAGCGGTAAGCAGCAATCGTCCTGTCGAGGCCCTTCCAGGGGTCAAACCTGCCTATCTGAGCGACGATAGGGACGCTGGTATCTATATCATATTTGGCCAGCACTTCGTCTATTTCTTTCTGGCTGAGTTCACGGTTTTTCTCAGAGAGCGGGTCGATAAACGGGGGTATGATAAAGCTGGCCAGCGGCCAGCGCGTGACCACGTAATGGGCGGCTGAGAATATGGCCGCATCAAACGGCTTTATCCAGTTGGTCATGAAGTCCCACAGGCCGGGGTTGTCATCCATGGGTGTTTCTTCAATATCTATATGGCATCTCCAGAGCCAGGTTTCGCCCGGCTTCTTGAGGTGGCGGGCGAGGCCGAGGGGCTGGGGGTCATTGACCATAATAATATCGGCATTGCCGTCGGTAATGTTGCTGTGGGCGCAATCAGCAATGGTACTGTAATAAGCCCTTTCCATTTTCTGCGTGAAGTTTCCCTTCATGCCCTGCAGCAGGTTGTGCAGGCCTTTGGTGCACTCAAAGAATTCATCGTTCCCGCTGATAACCTTCCACTCCGTCTGGACGCCAAGCTGGTTCAGAAAGGGGACGGAGCTGTAAAGCATCTCAGCGACGCCGCCGCCCTGCGCAGTGGCATTCAGCTCCAGCACCTTGAGGCCTTTTAGGCGTTCGGCGGCTGCCTGCAGTCTTTCTGTTCTCTCGTCACCCAGGATGGAAGCGTAGGCTTTCAGGGGTGGTGTGGTGAAAGGGCAGAAGTTCAGCCGCTTGCTGTAAATAACTCCGGGTGCCGGTGGCGAGGCTGCCCCGGCCGATTTCATCTCTTGAGGTTTTCTTTCTGCTTTTAATTTAACATTTCCCTTTATACTGGTTTTTGGTGATTTGACAGATACGACCATTGGTTTATCTCCTTCTCAAAATGGCGTATTTTATCAGGCAAGACGGGCGATGCGTTATTCGGATTAAAGTATGTCCAGAATAAGACTGGTAGTGTCATGATAAGTGAGTTAGTGGAAGCGGACAACGGTGCGCACACTGATACTGGCTCAGGGGTAGCTATCAAATAAAAAAATAGCTGGTGATACAGGCCACTGACTAGACTTATCAGAAAAAAGGGAGTAAAATTTAATAAGTGACGCAGGACTGAGAAATGAATCATTTTCATCAGGCTGTAGAGGCTTTTTCATGACGATAAACAGGAGCACTGGGCTCGGGAGAGTCAGTGCTCCTTAAGCTAGGAGGGTAACGATATGCAGTCAAGTCTGATTGGTAAAATCGAAAAAGCCAAGCGCTATGCTGAGGAAACGGACAGGGTTACCTTCTCTGAATTAGCGGTTAAGTTCCGCGGTGAGAATAACGATTATGATACCAGCTATAAAGATGGCCAATGGCACTGTACCTGCCATTTTTTCTCAAGCTGGGGTCTCTGCAGTCATACCATGGCCATGGAGAAAATCTTGGCTAGTATGCTCCCTCCGGAAGCGCTTACGACACAATATGATGCTTCCGGCTTATCAACCGGCGATTAACGGTACTATCGAGGGAGATTCTTCGGCTGCTGATTGCGCCTTCTGTTTTCGGTCTATTGCGTAACAAGCGGCCTGAGGGTGGAGTGAATTTCATTGAAAAGCTGGCCCAGGCCAGTCAGAAGAACCGGAGCTTGCTCTGCGTTGGGCTTGACACCGACCCTTTACTGATGCCGGACGGGATAGGGGTCTTTGAGTTTAACAAGGCGATTATTGATGCTACGGCCGACCTGGTATGTGCCTACAAACCGAACATTGCCTTCTATGAGGCCCTTGGGAACGACGGTCTTGATGCCCTGAAGCGCACGAGAGATTACATACCCGAGGGGATACCGGCCATAGTTGATGCCAAGCGGGGCGATATTGGTAATTCGGCTAAAGCCTATGCCCGGAGCCTTTTCGAACACTTTAATTTCGATGCTACCACGGTCAGCCCTTACCTTGGTTTTGATTCGATGGAGCCTTTTATCCAGTACCGCGACCGCGGCGTATTCATCCTCTGCCGCACTTCAAATGCTGGCGCTGTTGATTTTCAGTCCCTCCCGTGCGAAGCAGACGGTGGCCATAAAATGCTCTTTGAGATAGTCGCCGAGAAGGTAAGCCAGTGGAATACCCACGGCAATCTGGGGCTGGTGGTGGGGGCTACTTACCCCGATGAATTGAGATTGATACGGCAGAGGTATCCGGACATGCCGCTGTTAATACCGGGTGTCGGTGCCCAGGGTGGTGAGCTATCCCAGGTGGTGAGCTACGGGGTTGATGCCGGGCGGCAGAGAACGATTATCAACTCATCACGACATATAATCTACGCCTCAAAAGGTGATGACTTCGCCGCGGCAGCCAGGCAGGCGGCCGTGGAACTGAGAGACAGGATTAACCAATTTCTGTCCAATCCCGTATAAGGGTATCTGTAGAATGGTCCTGGAGATTAAGCTCGGCGACGTGGTCCGACTCAAGAAGGTTCACCCCTGTGGCAGCTACGAGTGGCAGGTGGTGAGGCTGGGGGCGGATATCGGTATCAAGTGTCTTCAGTGCGGCAGGCGCGTCCTTCTGGAAAGGAGTGTTTTTGAGCGCAGGGTGAAGGAATTTGTCTCGCGGGGGGACTGATGACTCGACGGATTATGCATATAGACCTGGACGCCTTTTTCGTCTCCGTAGAGCAGGTACTGAATCCTGAACTCAGGGGTAAACCGGTGGTGGTCGGTGGCAAGCCTGACCGGAGGGGTGTGGTGGCGGCAGCTTCTTACGAGGCGCGTGCCTTCGGCCTGCATTCGGGTATGCCTCTGGTTACCGCCAACCGGCTGTGTCCGCAGGCCATTTTTATTGAGGGCAGTTTTCACAGATACCGTGATGCCTCGAAACGGTTTATGGCTATTCTGGCTGATTTTTCGCCTTATCTGGAGCCGATGGGTCTGGATGAGGCCTATCTTGATGCCACGGGTTTTGAATCTATCCATGGCTCAATCAAACAGATGGCTCTGGTGATAAGGAAGCGGATTAAGGATGAACTGGGGCTGTGTGCCTCGGTGGGTATCGCCGGCTGTAAGGTAGTGGCTAAAGTTGCCTCCGACATGTCCAAGCCGGACGGGCTGCTGGAAGTACCGGCGGGTGAAGAGCGCTCTTTCCTGGCGTCATTACCGGTGGCGCAGCTACCGGGAATCGGCAAGAAGAGTAAGCGTGTGCTGAGTGGCCTGGGCATCAGCACCATCGGGCAGCTGGCGGCTCTACCTTCGGGCATAATCAAGAGCCACTTCGGCGCCGCTGGCGTGACGATACATAATCACGCCAATGGCATTGACGACAGCAAGGTGGAGTCTCCCGGAGAAGCCAAGTCCATCAGCCGTGAAACCACCTTTGGGGCGGATACCAGCGATGAATCTTTGTTAAAGGCAACACTGCGATACCTCAGTGAGAAAGCTGGCAGCGCGCTGCGCCGTCAGGGTAAACATGCCAGGAGTGTCAGCCTGAAGCTGAGGTATGCCGACTTTACCACTATTGCACGCCAGCAGACCTTGAGTCAGGCCGGTGATTCCGACCGGGTTATATTTGAGGCTGGTTGTCAACTACTAAAGAGGGAATTATCTACTGGCAAGCAAGCGGTACGGCTGATTGGTATCGGCGTAGCCAACCTGGTGAAGGGCCGGCAGCTGGATATGCTGGATACATCGGACATAAGGCTGGAGAAGTTGAATAAGGCCATTGACCATATTCGCCAGAGATACGGTTTTACAGCTATACAGACCGGCCGAACATTGCTCTTGAAAGATATCTTTCCGGCAAATGACGAAGGCTATACTCTACCGACACCGTCATTATCACGGTAGGAGGGGTGACAGCCTCAGCCTCACAGGTTATGTCTACATGTCATCTTATTCGTTGCTAACAGCGTTTTTCTCAGTGGTTTTGTGGTGGCTCTCTTCCTGATGCAGAATACTGGCGATAGTCTGGCTCAGGATATGCGCACTCAGGGGTTTGGTGAGGTACTGGGAAGCACCCATGCGCAGTGTTTTCTTACGCTGTGGTAATTCGGCGATGGCGGTAAGCACAACCACGGGAATTGATGAAAACTCTGGATTACGTTTTATCGCTCGCAGCACTGACCAGCCATTGGGGTGGGGCAGCCGTAAATCTAAAAGTACGAGAGCCACGGGATTCTCTCTGATTATTTCCATTCCCGTCTTGCCATCACCGGCTTTAAGCACCTGGTAGCCCTCGAGTTCCAGCACCCGGGAAATAAAATTCTGGATATCGGTCTCGTCCTCAATAATCAGTATCGTCTTTGCCTGGCGTTTCTTTGTCATAGCTCCGGTTCTGGTTTGGCGCACTTCGCCATCAGGTATAATAATACTACTGTATACATAATATGTCAAATATGTAGACAAATGTCATATATTCAACCATAATAACGGTATTATAGCACCAGGTAGCTGTCCAATAAAGCCAGGTGGCGTTGTGTGAATGATCAGTCGTGTTGAGAGAAAGCAAATAATAACTGGCTCGGTGCCGTAAAGCTCTTGTCAAGATGAGGCGCAGGATGCTATGATGATAAGCACCAGGGGGGCCGGGTACAGGGAGTATCCATAGGCGATTCAGCTTGCCAGCGTAGCTCAGGGGTAGAGCAGCGGTTTCGTAAACCGCTTAGGGCCATGCCGCCCAGTGTTTTCGGGTGTCGCATGACCCCATTTTGTATCTAGAGCAGGGTATAATCAAGGGGTTTCATACCGTCCCGTGACACCCCGTCCCGCACAGTTCGTTAGCAAATCCGTTAGCACAAAAGCCGGTGTGCTAATATGAGCAACTTTTGAGAATGGATTAGCTCTTTGGGCAAGTGAACAATCCGCTAAGGTGTAAGGCGGTTATCTTGCTGTGAACAGCATGCTCGTGGTTGAACAAAATAAGCGATTGTGCAGTCTTGGGCAATCCGCCCGCCTGCCCCTGAAATCAAAATACGGGTAACTCTAACTCTATAGGTGGTATCATTATTGGTGGCAGGTCAGCGAAGACCCTGCAATTGATTGCTTGCCATTCCCCAGTCATTGTATCCTCGCTTCCACGATTATGGTACTCCTCGGCACAACTATAACTATTGTCCAACGAACCTTTGTAGTAAATCTGTCTAATGACACTTAATATCGTGGATAAAGCTGGAGTCAGAGCTGGAGAGAGAAGCGATTAACAATTTTTTCTCTATATTGCAGAACCACCCGGCGTATACCTTCTCCGCGGAATTCGTACTGATATGGAGGATAATCGTCGGGTCATGGGGCTCAGTCTCTTTTAACCTGTAACACACAAGATAGATTTTCGTAACTTATGGGAAGTCTTTAAAGAGAGGGGAGTTAAACCAGATGAAGAGGTACTGGTTTTTTGTGTCCCCGCAAGGTTTCTTTCGTCTATAAGACCAAGACTTCATATTTACATCTTCCCAAAGGGTCGCCAGGAGGAAATCCATGACCCAAACTTTAAGTCTGAGGATGCACGGGCTTGGTTCAAACCTATTGCCAAATGGACTCCATAGTATAAATCAGTTTCAATACTTTTCTACTGGAATTTCAAATATCTTTTATATAGATTTCAAACCATAAAAAACAAGGTGGTACTAAAGAGTACCACCTGAGGTCAAGTGAGAGTTCCATAAGCTCTCCAAAACAATATGGCTAGAACGAGATACTGTCTATTAGCCGTTTTACATCCGCTTCATCTTCAATAGTTGGCTTCCACAGAGCACGGAGTGAAAGGCATATAGGCTCATTGAAACACTCTAGAACCAGCACATAGTTATCCCCCACCGGGTCATATCCTTTAGCGTAGCCAGCTATTTGGCCACCCACAATCATTGTTCCCGACTCTTCAGGCTCGATAGAGTCAAATTCGAGATTGTAGATTGCCCAATCAGCAATAATGCGATCTACGTCAGTCACCGGTTTTCCTCCCACAGCGCTACTTTCCTCATACATATCACGATAATGTATCTCAACAGAATTAGGGCTCTGGAGCTCGCCATCGCCATATATTAGTACTCCCTCATCAAATCCTAGGCAGGTAGTATAGACATGATCAGAGAGAACAGACCACCCTTCTGGAACATAGCCAACTGTAGGCTTTGGAAGACCTGCTCCGCCGCAAGACACAGAACCCACTAGCAGAGCACCCAAAACAATGATGAGAATAAATCTGCTGATTTTCATCTCATCCTCCTTTTTACACATATTCCCCATTTACTTTCAGATATGCGTCCCATCCGCCATATTGGTTAACTTCGTCTTTCCCTTTGCTGTATACACCTACCTCAACCGTCTGAAAATCTTGTGGTATATCCACTGTCCACGTTTTGGGAGATTCGGTGAAATGGACCACACCCAGATCTTCCTCAATAACCTCGGAAGGCTCCTGTGCTCGCACATATTGGAAATTGAGAGCGAGGAACAGTGCTAATAGAATAGAAACTGCGTTGAACGTTCTGCCCATTTTACGATCGAGGATTTCTACCTGCATTTGTGTTACGAAATTGAAGTTTTTAACTATTGTTTTGTTTTTAGAATATAGAAAGCGAATCACAACCACATAACAGAATTATGAGTAAACCTCTCAAAAATATCACAAATATAGCATGTAATAAGAGAACTACTGTAGTTAAGTCACGAGCATATCTAAGAGGTACTGAGCGAGTGTCACAACTGTCCCTACTCCTATCCTCTGAGGATGCCAAACATATCAATCGAAGTGTGACCCAACAATCCGCTATTTTGTTGAATAACAATATACTAACTTATGCAATGAGGTAACAAAATAAGCTAATGTGACCTCAACTGCACAGAATCGACTTTCGTGACCTTCGCTGCACGGTATATAGAAATGTTACCTCTAGCTATCAATAGGACTATTGTTAAATAACTGAATAGAACACCTAAATATAAAATATCTAAGAAGCTGGTTGCCGACCTGTCTTTGGATAATTCCATCATGAAAGAGGCTGCCCGGGCCTCCTTCACGCTGACCGGCTAGCCCGCCGCTTTCTGCCGCCGCATCCCCTTTGACAGGCTGTACATCACCGGGATGACCAGCAGCGTCAGCAGGGTGGAGCTGAACAGCCCGCCGATGACGACGATGGCAAGCTCCGCGGAGAGAATGGTGCCTTCTCCCAACCCCAGCGCCAGCGGCAGCATGGCAATCATGGTGGTCAGCGCCGTCATCAGGATGGGGCGCATCCTTGTCCGCCCCGATTCCACGAGGGCGTCATGCGTGCTTATGCCCTGCTTGCGCAGGCGTTCAACGAGGTGGATCAGCACGATGGCATTGGTCAGCACGATGCCGACCAGCATCAGCACGCCCATCATGGCCGAAATCCCCAGAGTCTGCCCGGCAAACAGCAGGCTGAGTAACGCACCGATGGACGCCAGCGGCAGGCTTATCATGATGACGATGGGCGTCAGCAGTGACCGGAACGTTACGGCGATGACGGCGAACGCCAGCACGATGGCTAAGATGATGGCGATGAACATGCCGGAGAATGATTCCTGCATCATTTCCATCATCCCGCCCTGGGAGATGTCCACGCCGGGCGCGACGGGCAGGGAGTCTATCTTTTCCTGGACGGCCCGGTTGACGGCGCCGATATCCCTTGCGGTGATGCTGGCGGTGATACTGGCAGCCAGCTTCCCGTTGATACGCTGGATGTTGGTCTGCTGTTCGCCCAGTTCCACGACGGCGATATCACCCAGCTTGACGGACTGCGGGAATCCCACTCTCAGTTCGCGGGCTACCTCGGCGCTGTCCAGGTTCGGGACGACGCCGCTGAGGTAGACTTCATACGTATGCCCGTCAATGGTCGCCTGTGACACGGTGCTCCCCACCTGTATCAGGAAGAATTCCTGCTGTATCTGAGCGAGTTGTTCCTCGGGCAGGCCGGAGGCCATCAGCCTGGCGGAATCCGGGGTAATATCGAGCTTGGGCTCGACAGTAGCCAGCCCCAACTCCAGTTCGGCGATTCCGTCCACGTCCGCCAGCTCTGTATAAAGCTGTTGAGCCGCCGCGGCCAGGTCTTCGTAGTTATCGCCACGGATGGAGATATCCAGGCCGGTGCCCGTCATACCGCCGGACATCGCCTGCCCGGTGATGACGGTGATATCCGCTCCGGGGACGATGCCGGTGAGGTCATCACGCACGCCGGCGGCGGTCAGCTCCATATCGGCCTCGCGGTCGAGGATGACCATGATGCTGGCGGTGCTGTCGCCGACACCCCCCATGGCCATGAATCCGCCAGATATCGAGCCGGATGTCCCGGCTGTTGTCTGGATGGTTTCAACGTCCGGGTGGGTAACCAGCACCTTTTCCACCTTGATAACGGCGTCCTCCGTCGTGGTAAGGTCGGTGCCGCGCGGCATGGATACCTCCACCGTCAGCATCTTCTCGCCCATTGACGGGATGAAGCTCGTGCCGATGATCGGCACCAGCGTGAAACTCCCGAAGAAGAGGACGGCGGCAATCACCAGCGTCAGTGCCCGGTGCGCCAGCGACCATTTCAGCACGGGCAGGTACAGCCGCTGGTACCAGGTCTGCCCGTCTCCCTTGGCGGCCTTTTTTACCACCGGGAAGTTGGCAAGGGGTGGGATGACCATCAGGGCGACGATAAGGGAGGCGACGAGGGCCGCCGTCATCGTCAGGGCAAAGGGAATGAACATCTGCCCGACGATACCGCCGACGAAGGCGATAGGGATAAATATGACCACGGTGGCCAGCGTTGACGACGTGATGGGCGCGGCCACTTCCTTCACGCCATCAAGGGCGGCGGTACGGAAGGGTTCTCCGTTCTGCATCCTGCGATAAATGACCTCCAGGACGACGATGCTATTATCGATAACGCGCCCGATGGCTATCGCCATCGCGCTCAGGGTGAGCAGGTTGATGGTGATGCCGAGGAAACGCATGATAAGAAAACCGACCAGGATACTCAGCGGTATGGAGACGGCTGTCACCAGCGAAGCCCGTAAGGCCATCAGGAAGAAAAAGACGACGACGATAGCCAGCCCGCAGCCGATGAGCGCGTTGCGGCTCAGGTCGCTGATGCTGGTCTCGATGTATTCGGACTGGTCCATGACCGTGTAGAGGGTCACGTCGGCGGGAAGAGACGCTGCAATTCCCTCGACCTCCGCCATGACGGCATTGGCCACGAACACGGTGTTGGAGTCGGCCTCCTTCACGATATTGATGGTCACTCCCGTCTTGCCGTTGGTGCGGCTGACGGCGGAACCCGCCGTCAGCCCCAGTTTAACCGCGCCGACATCCTTGAGCGGGACATCGGCGCTGACGGCGGTATTTTCAAGCTCGTCTATCGAGCCGTAGGCCTTGGCGGAGAGCATCGCGACAACGCCGGACATCGATATCCCAGCGTCGTTCAGCAGCAGGGGATCGAGGTTGACCAGGACCTGCTGGCTGCTGCCGCCTTCGATGCCCACGTGGTATACGCCTTCTACCTGTTCCAGCGCCGGCATTATCTGGGTCAAGACTATCTGTTCCAACTCGCTGGGCGGCATGTCGCCGGTAAGACTGAGGATGACGACCGGCATGAGGTTCATGTCGATGGCATAGAGCTGGGGATTTTCTCTCAGCTGGGGCATGGCAAGGGGAAGGTTACGCACCTCGGCCGGCAGGTCGAGTGCCGCCAGGTTCTCCTCAATCAGGCGGTTCGTTTCCGCCATGTCCGTGCCGTAATCGAACATCGCGAACGTGAAGGTGGCACCCTCCGAGGCCGTCGATACCATGTGGTCAAGTCCTTTCAGGCCGGAGATGGCGCTTTCCACCTTGATGGTGACGTCGTTCATCACCGTTTCGGGTTTGGCCTGGGGGTACACGGTGACGGCACTCGTCACCGGAAGTTCGATATCCGGAATCAGTTCCATTTGGAGGGCGAGGGTTGACCAGATGGAAACACCGGTTACGATGGCGACGATAAGAAAGGTCAGCCATCTTTTTTTCAGCGCGATTTTCGTCAGCCAGCTCATGGGTATGTTGCTCCTTAATGGTTATTGGGAAAGCCAGTAGGTTCAGGCAGAGTCATCCGTGCTGGATTTCAGCACTTCCTCGACGCCGCTCAGCATCTTGGAAGCGTGGGCCAGGATTTCAGCGACCGATTCAGCCTTAATAATCAGCAAACCCTCGCTGCCCGGGCTGCTGAAAACGAGGACCTTGGAGGAGGTCACCATGTCAAGGTCCTTGCGTGCTTCGGCGGGGACGACCACCTGGCCC
>JAUWYU010000032.1 GCA_030615655.1 Dehalococcoidia bacterium | reverse complement strand
ACCATAAATCTGCTCGCTTATCTCGTTCCAGTGTGTTATTACGTAGTCCATGTCCATCGCGATGACGCTTTCGTGGATGGACTTGAAGGCGGCGTCCGAGAAGCGCAGGACTTCCTCGGCACGCTTTCGCTCGGTGATGTCCTTAACGAAAACCGAGAGGCCATCATTAGAGGGATAGGCGCTGATTTCAAAAAAGAAGTCCTTATCTCCGAACCGATATTCGCTGATAATATGCTGGCGCTGCTTTGTCCTTAATGCCTTCAGGTACGCCCTTTCTGCAATTCTCGTCTGTTCATCTTGCGGGAAAATGTCATATAGATGCTTTCCCAGAGCATCTTTAGCTGAAATTCCGGTAAGTTCTTCGCTTGCCCTGTTCCAATAGGTATATCTCAAGTCCTTATCAAATGCAAAGAAGACGTCTGAGATGCTTTCCGCCAGTTCTTTGTATTCTCTCTCACTGTCGCGTAGGGCTTCCTCGGCACGCTTTCGCTCGGTGATGTCAATTGTTATGGAGAGCATACACGGTTTATTGCTGATATTGATAAGCTCGGCTGAGAACAGCCATGTGCGTATTTCGCCTGACTTCATACGGAAGTTAAATTCTTCATTGTAAACTCTACCCTGTTCCTTCAGTGTCTTTAACATTCTGATGCGGTCTTCTGCGTTTACCCAGATATTAATCTCACCTGAACTGTGGCCAATCAACTCTTCACGGGCATAGCCGGTGGTATTGGTGAAACTGTCATTAACGTCAACAAATATGCCGTCTTCAAGGGTGGAAATAACGATTACTTCGGGACTGGAACGAAAGGCTTTGGAGAACTTTTCCTCTGACTCTCGCAGGGCATTCTCAGCCTGCTTGCGCTCGGTGACGTCAGTATCCACACCTCTGTATCCGATAAGGTTTCCCTCTTCATCGATTAAGGGAACCCCGCTTGTTGAAAGGTCGACCGTGTTACCGTTTTTGTGTATGTTCCGGTTTATGAATTCGTGGAAAGGCTGTTTTTGTGCAAATACTTCAAGTGCTGCTTTCTTCATTTCTTCCCGGTCATCGGGATGGAAAAAGTCATAAAAGTGTTTTTCAAGTACTTCCTCGGATTTGTACCCTAGAATCTTCTCTACGACAGGGCTCGAGTAAGTGTATTTCCCATTGGCATCGACCTCCCAAATCCACTCCAAGGCATTCTCTGCGATATCGCTAAACCTTCTCTCTCTCTCCTGCAGTGCCTCCTCAGCCGCCTTACGCTCGGTGATATCCAGACTATACTCTATCATCTGAACGACATTTCCTTCAGTATCAAAAAGAGGATAGCCGTGGACTTCAACGTATCTTTTGTTACCGTTTTCATCAGTATGAATATGCTCCGCAACTACGGGTTTTTTACTTCGCTTAACTTCTTCAAGGGGGCAGACATCATCCGCACCCGCACATGGACTGTTTCGTCTATGGGTAACGGCGTAACAGGTCATGGCTTCAGATAAATTATCTAAATTCGTGGCTTGATTCGCCATACTAACCGTATAATCATTGGCATCTACAACATAGAAGGGATGAGTGAGAGATTCAAATACACTGTTCAAGAATTCGTTTTGATGCTGGATTAGCTTCTCCGCCTGTTTGCGCTCGGTGATGTCGCGGACAAAGCCAATGGTCATTAATTTTCCCTCTTGTTTAACAGGGGTGCTGTTTATCTCCACCCATACACGGCTACCATCCTTCTTATTCAGTTCGAATTCGTCCGGGCCGGTCGATTTCCCCATCACACTAAGCGCCAGCAACTTGCCGGCTTTGGCCAGATACTTTGTGGGAAGAATATTATTTTTGAGGAAACTGGTACCTACCAATTCCTCCTTTTTATATCCTGTGAGATCCTCCGCCTTTTTATTGCCATAGAGGAGTGTACCCTTTGTATCATTAATATAAATACCATCGGGAGCGCCTTCCAAATACTTTTTTAGTCTCTCCTCTGACTCTCGTAGTTTCTCCTCTGCTTTCTTTTGCTCGGTAACGTCACGCAACGATGCTAGGTGGGCGGGTTTGCCTTCCCAGTCTATATCCACCACGCGCATCTCGGCGATGGTTTTTTCCTTGCCGCGATGTGTGATGTCAATCTCCGATGTCTTGCCTCCATCCAGTGGGAAGCTAAACGGTTTGTTCAGGAGGTTTTTTTGCTTGCGTCCCAGGAGGGATTCAACCGCCGGGTTGGTAAAGAGTATGCGCCTGTCTTCACCGACAACAATGATGGCATCGGCGTTCTTTTCCAGGATTTTACGAAGGTTGGCATCGGTTTTCCACAGTTCCTGTGTA
Organism: Dehalococcoidia bacterium; assembly: GCA_030615655.1. Lineage (GTDB taxonomy): Bacteria > Chloroflexota > Dehalococcoidia > Dehalococcoidales > RBG-16-60-22 > JAUWYU01. Next base: position 9,037 of record JAUWYU010000032.1, on the reverse strand, counting down.
TACTGCTCCAGCTCACCCTGAAGCCGGGACCTCTCGATGGCGTAGAAAAGGGCACGTTCCAGTTGGTTGCCTTCCATTTGCCCTTTTACCAGATAGTCCTGGGCGCCAGACTGCACTGCCTTGATGGCTATGGCTTCATCATCAAAGCCGCTCAGCACTACCAGTGGCGTATGTGGTGCCTCGCAGAGAATCTTGGTGACGGTGTCGAGTCCGTGGCTATCGGGCAAACCCAGGTCCGACAAGACCAGGTCAGTGGCATTCCGGGCAAGGTGTTCCAGTCCTTTCTGGAGGCTTCTCACCGGTGTTACCTCGAACTGGCCGTTAACGTTCCTTTCCAGTTTCCTCCGTATCAACTCGGTATCATCAGGGTTATCTTCAATAAGCAAGACTTTTATAGTTTTGTCTTCCATTTTGCGGCACCTGATTACCATTATTTCTTGTCAGGAGTAACTATGTAATAGTCATTCATGTAGAGTCGGTGGTTCATTTATAAGCAGCCAGTAGAGTCCTATATGGCGCACGGCTTCAACGAACTTATTAAAGTCTACCGGCTTGCGAACGTAGCTGTTAGCCCCCGACTTGTATCCGCTGATGAGGTCCTGTTCTTCTTTTGACGAGGTGAGGATAACCACCGGAGTAAGCCTGGTGCGCTCATCAGCACGCAGGCGCTCAAGTACCTGCAGTCCGTCAAGTTTGGGCAATTTCAAATCGAGTAAAATAAGCCTGGGTGTGTCACTGGTATCACGGTCGGCGTGGGCCCCGTTACCAAAGAGGTAGTCCAGAGCTTCCTCGCCGTCGCGGGCTACTACAACATCGTTGGCGATGTTGTTTTTACGGAATGCCCGCATTGTCAGTTCTACGTCATCTGGGTTGTCTTCCACCAGCAGTATTGTTTCATCCTGTATCATCGTTTTATTCTCCTTCAGTTAAGAGTAAAGTAGAAAGTGGCACCTTTCCCCACCGCTCCTTCAGCCCAGACAGTGCCACCGTGGCGGTTTATGATTCGCTGCACTGTAGCCAGACCAATGCCGGTGCCGGGGAATTCGGTGGTTTTGTGCAGGCGCTGGAAGGCACCAAATAGCTTATCGGCATAGGTCATGTCAAAGCCGACACCGTTGTCTCTTACAAAGTAGGCTTTCTTGTCGCCATTTTGGGTGGCGCCGAATTCTATTCTTGCCTTCGGGCTCTTGCTGGTAAACTTCCAGGCATTACCGAGCAGGTTCTCCATTAGTACTCTCAATAACTGACGGTCGCCGCTGGTAGTTAGTCCTTTGCTGATGTCAAATTTCGCATGATGTTCCGGTTGAGTTTCCTGTAGCCTGGTGGCAATCTCCTTCGCCAGCGCACTCAGGTCCACCTTATCTTTATGCATTTCGCTTCTGGTCAGGCTGGACAGCTTCAGTAAACCATCGATGAGTTCACCCATTTTTTGGCTGGCGCCGCGTAAACGTTTTAGGTAGTCCTGGCCGTTCTCATCAAGCTTATCCGTGTAGTCTTCCAGCAGTGCCTGGCTGAAGCCGTCGATGCTTCTGAGCGGTGACCTCAGGTCATGTGAGACGGAGTAGCTGAAAGCTTCCAGCTCTTTGTTGGTGGCGGTTAGCTGCGCGCTTGATTGCTCCAGACTGGACAGTGCCTGTTTCAGTTCAGCCTCTGCACGCTTGCGCTGGGTGACGTCACGGAACATGCCCTGGGTGGCTACTACCTTATCTCCATCATGCTTAGCGTTAGCAGTTCCTTCGACTTGGATTTCTCTCCCATGCTTGGTAATAAATGCAGCCTCAATAGCTTCTACTCTCTCACCTGACATAATCTTTTGGAAGATCTCCTTACAATGGGTGATATAATCGGGATGGATTATATCCCACACAGTAAGATTTTTAACCTCTTTCTCACTGTATCCAAGCAAATTCCACCACGCTTTATTTACATAGATAAAGTGGCCATCAGGGGTAACGCTCTGTATAAGGTCACTAGCATTATCAAATAAGTCGCGATAGCGCTCTTCACTTTCACGAAGCGCCTCTTCCATCTGCTTGCGCTCGGTAATGTCTGTTATCACGGTGATTGAACAAAATTTACCACCTATATGGATTGTTTCGGCTGAAAACAGTCCCAAGCGTATCTCGCCTGACTTCATACGCGTGTGAATTTCCTCATTGCTGACTCGGCCTCTTTCTTTCAGCATCCGCAGTACTTTGTCGCGTTCCTTTGTTTTCGCCCAGATACCAAGCTCGTTTGCAGTGTGGCCGATGACCTCTTCATGGGTGTAGCCGGTGTAGCGAATGAAACTGTCGTTAACCTCAGCAAATTTATTATCTTCAAGATTTACTATGGAAATTATATCGGGGCTGGAGTGAAAGGCTTTGGAGAACTTATCCTCTGACTCTCGCAGGGCCTCCTCTATCCGCAGGCTTTCGGTTACGTCATGCATAACGTCTATGTAAGATGTGATTTGCCCCTGCTGATCGTACAATGCAGAAATATTACACTCGCCAATAAAGGTACTGCTGTCTTTTCGCCTTTTTCCCATCACTCCGACCCAGCGTTTACCGGATGAAGCCGTCTGGAGTATCTCCTGAGCAAGACTCTTTCCTATAGGTTTAACGTTAAAGAAATCCAGGTTTTCCCCCAGCACTTCTTCAAGAGAATAACCGAGTAAATCTTGCGCTGCCTTATTCATATATGTAATCTTGTTATCAGGACTGAAAACGATAGTAGAATCTGATACTTGCTGTGTGACCGAACTGAGAAGTCGTAACTGTTCTTCGACCTGCTTGCGCTCGATAGCGATGGCTGCAATTCGGGCTGACCACTCCAGCACCTTAAGGTTATCCTCATCTGGCTCACCTATCTTACTGCTATAGTTGGCTATGGTGCCGAGCAGGTCTCCGTTGGATGAGATGATGGGTTGAGACCAGCCGGCGAGCAGGCCGTTACCAATAATCTGATTGGTAACTTCTTCATACGGGAAAAGAGGGCTGTTCTTAATATCCGGGATGATTACCCGCTCCTTCAGATACGCTGCGGTTCCACAGGAACCCATATTCGGTCCGATAGGTAGCCCATTTTTCAATAGTTCTTTGTAATCATCGGGTAAACTTGGGGCGGAGGCTAGAACCAGCCAGTCTCTTGAGGAATCAAAGAGCAGCACAGAGCCTTTGATAGAAGGATCATGATATTCTCCCAAATGCACAATGGCATCCAGCAGTTCGCTTAATTCTGCCTCCTGCCCTAAAAGGGTAAGCACGTTATTTTCATCATGTTGTAGCTGCTCCCTTTTCTTGAGCTCGGTGATGTCGGTAGTTATAGTGATTAAACACTCCTCGCCACCGATGTTGATTTTCTCGGCGGAGAATAGCCAGGTGCGTATCTCTCCCGACTTCATACGGAATTTAAATTCTTCGCTGTAAACTCGGCCCTGTTTCTTCAGTATCTGTAGCATCTTGGAGCGGTCATCCGCCTCCGCCCAGATGTTTATCTCCGTTGAACTGTGGCCAATCACCTCTTCACGGGTGTAACCGGTAATGCGAGTGAAGCTGTCATTAGCTTCGAGGAATTTCCCGTCTTTAAACGTGGTGATAGCGATTATCTCAGGGCTGGAGCGGAAAGCTTTGGAGAATTTTTCCTCAGACTCTCGCAAAGCCTCCTCCATCTGCTTGCGTTCGGTGATATCCGAGGCTATAGCGAGCATGCAGACTTTACCGCCGATGTTGACGATATCCGCTGAGCATAGCCATTGGCGTATCTCACCGGATTTCGTACGGAAACTGAATTCTTCGTTTCTCATCTTACCTTCCGTTTGCAGGAGGCTGGTCGTCTTTTCAAGCTCTTCCGGGTTTACCCATATTTTTTGAAAATAATCAACACTATGGCTCATTATTTCTTCACGACTATAACCTATGACATTAGCGTAACTGTCATTGACTTCAAGATACTTATTATTTTCCACGTCAGTTATGATAATCATCTCCGGGCTGGAACGGAAGGCTATAGAGAACTTATCCTCTGACTCTCGCAGTTCCTCCTCTGCCTGCTTGCGCTCAGTGATGTCGGTTGACACTCCGATTAAACATTGTTCACCACCGATGTTGATTGGCTCGGCAGAGAACATCCATGTGCGTATCTCGCCATTCTTCATGCGGAATTCAAATTCTTCATTGTTGACTCTGCCCTGTTCCTTCAGTATCTTGAACAGTCTGGCACGGTCCTCTGCCTTCGCCCAGATATCAATCTCGGTTGAACTGTGGCCAATCAACTCTTCACGCGAGTAGCCGGTAATACGGGAGTAACTGTCATTAATTTCAATATATTTGCCATCTTTAAGCGTGGTGATAACGATTGTATCAGGGCTGGAGCGGAAGGCTTTGGAGAACTTTTCCTCTGACTCCCGTAAAGCGTCCTCCATCTTCTTGCGCTCGGTGATGTCAGTTACGACGTCGATCATACACGTTTCATCGGCAAAGTTGATTATGTCGGCTGAGAACAGCCCTATACGAATCTCACCTGACTTCATGCGGAACTCAAATTCTTCATTACGAATGCTACCCTGTTCCTTAAGTATCTGTAATATTCTGTCGCGTTCCTCTGGCTTTACCCAGATACCGAGCTCAACGGAACTGCGACCAATCACCTCTTCACGGTTGTAGCCGGTAACACGGGTGAAACTGTCATTAACTTCAAGAAATATGCCATCTTTAAGCGTGACGATAGTGACTACATCAGGGCTGGAACGAAAGGCTTTGGAGAACCTTTCCTCTGACTCCCGCAAAGCCTCCTCCGCCCGTTTGCGCTCGGTAATGTCGTGTTGCATTACTAGAATATGTCGCTTTCCGCCTACTTTTATCAGCCCAACATTAAGCTCGGTCCAACCGGTGGTTCCGTCCTTGCGTGGATAAATAGCCTCAAAAGGTTCGGGTGTTTTCCCTCTCACGATAGAATTAAATACACGAATATATTTTGGCACGTCTTTCACTCGGACTGATGCTATCTTTGAAAAGTGTTTGCCGCTGTAGTCACCTTCAGAATAACCGCCTATATTGTAAACAGCAGGGTTGCAATATTTAATCACCCCCTTCATATCCAGAATGGTTATGCCAATTGGGAGCAGCTCGAACAGCCTTCTATAGTCTTCCTCTGGCTCCTGCTGAGCTGTCTCCGCCTGCTTGCGCTCGGCTTCTTGCGCTTCCAGTTCAGCAAGCTGTTGGCGCATTTCCTCCATCTCCTTTATAAGCTGTGTTTTGGTTTTGGTAATGTTTTTCATTCAGTCACACTTGAAGGCAGATTGCGGTGCAACGGAGCCACATTGTGGTATAGCAAACCTTCCGTTACTCATCCGTTCGGATACCGCTAGTAACCGTCGTCCACCTGGGTAACCAGTCCGGTAGTGCTGCAGGAATAGGTGCCCTTGGTTGTCGCTGTCCTCAGGTAGTTAGGATACAGCGCGTTTCCCGTAGGGAAAGCCGTCATATTACTGGTTGCCGAGGTAGCCGTAACCGAAGCTATGCTGTTCTTCGCCATCATCGTATCCAGGGCTGTCTGTACGGTCACCAGCTCGGCCTTGGCGGCTTCTATCTGCCCCTCGCCCGCGAGGCCGGTAACATTGGGCAGGACGACAGCCGCCAGTACTCCCAGAATAGCGACGACGATAAGCAGTTCTACCAGGGTAAAGCCTTTACTCTCGCGGTTGATTCTTCTAAGAAGCCTGGACATGATGTTACCTCCTGAACTGTTTTCGGTATTAAATATTCTCATTGTTCATCTCCTGGAGAATTAATAATCTGGATGTACCACGGTTGCTTATTACATCTTCCCCCTTTACCTCTCTTTTGCCGTTTTCTGGTTTTGGTACATCGCTGTGGTTCTTATCTTTTATTTTCAAGACGCATGTGTCGTATCGGCATACTGTATTTTGTCAGAAACTCGGAAAAATCATCTCTCTCTATTCGGTAATGACCACCCGGGAGTCTGAACGCGGGCAGCTGCCCGGTGCTAATCCACCGTAATACGGTCGTATTACTAACGCCACAGCCCTTGGCAATAAACCCCACAGTAATATATTCCGGACTCCATTGCTCAGATACGTTCTGCAAGCTAACCTCCCCCTTTAACCTTCTTGCATTACTCGCTGCTTCACCGAGAAACTGGAACTGTCAGCATATTTGGTACTAGCAGTGTTTGATACGTTTGAAGTATATGAAAATAGAATCACAATAGTATCACAGCTTATGGATAGAAGTTCACATAAATATCACAAGGGGCGTTCGGTTATATAGGCTCTTGCGGAAATTAACAGAAATAATACCCCGAATATTGTGAGCATTAAGCGGGAGGGCAGGGTGGCTAATTTATGGTCCTGCAAAAACTGACTTCCCCCTCCCCGGGTAAGGGAAAGGGAAGTCAGTTGTCGGATGGGAAAGTGGTTTTAGGGCTTCTTACTGCCGGCGACCGAGCGCCAGATGACTATGCTGATGATGATGCCAACAGCGACTATGACGATGATGAGCCATATGCTAATCTGCAATGGCGCTGCTGGTTCCTTCGGTGGCGCTGCGAGACTGGGTTGCGCTGCCGGTTCCTCGGGTACTGTCGGTGCTATCTCCGGTGGTACTTCTGGTGCCTCAGAAGGTGTCGGTTCTTCTTCCGGTTCCGCCGGCGTCACTTCTTCAGGTTGTACTGGCTCTACCTCTGATGGCTCTAGGGGCTCTGATGGTATTGCCGGTTCCTCAGAGGGTGCCGGTTCCTCTTCGTCCGGTTCGGCAGGCACTTCCCTGACGATTAATGTGGCGGATGTACCGTCGATATTTATCGTATAGCTTCCCACATCATGCGGCTTTATAGTAAAGCTTATGTCCTGGCTCGCATGTCCTGCCAGGTTGACCTCCTCAACAGCGGTCACAGTCTCATTTACCATAAGGGTCACTTTATAACTGCCAGCAAGATCGCCGGTATTAACAACGGTAACGCTGATGGTAACGCTTTCATCGGGGTTGATTACAGCCGGAGATATGTCAAAGGCACTGATTTCAAAAGTGGCTGGGGCAGTATGGGCCATAACGGTAAAGAGAGTGAAGTGGCTGACCGGTGCGGTAATAGTATTGTTCAACGGGTCAACCGTACAACCCTCAAGCTCAATCCAGGCTCCATCCTGCCATGTAGCGATGACCAGGTTCTCCTCGGCAACTCCGGTAGGTAACCAGGAATCACTGTAGTCGAATGTCAAATTTATTGGCGGGTCAAAGGTAGCACCGCTGGGCCAGATATCGTAAACCAGGCCGACAATACTGGTATCTGTGGGGGCTGAAGGTGCCGCCTTTTCCTTAATGGATATGGCATACAGGGGTTGTCCCAGACTGTTCGTGCCGATGGTATCCTTCGGTATGTTAACCTCAACTCTACCATCTGCGGATTCCGCAGTAACCTCGGTTATGAACCTGCCGATGGCGTTTACGGAGTCAGCTATATTGGTGAGGCCGGGAACGCTGCCAACGCTACCGCCAGATCCAGTGATTAATTGGGACGTTGGTAGTGACGGTGTGGCGATTAGTGTCCAGGAACTGAAGTGGTCGAGTGATGCGTAGGCGACATTGTTGGTGGTGTCCACCGTGGTGGTTACCTCAGTCCATGTGCCGGTATCGGGGTCGAGATAGGCTATCTTCAGGTTCTCTTCGTCGAAACCGGCGGCCTCGAGAGCATCGGGATCATATGGGAAGCCGAGGTCCCAATCAACGTCGTCTACCGGTGCGCTTGATTCCACATTGGTTACCCTGCCCAGCATGTCCGAAGCCCCTTCCGGCAGTGGGGCGAGAGTATCCGGCGGTACATCAATCTTGGCCGGTGTGATGATACTGGCTTCGGAACCATCATTTATAATACCATTGATGGTAATTTTGTCGCCCCACGGAGGTTCCATATCCACCGGAGTGCTGGAGGTAACGGTAGTTGGGTCTAAGCGAGGTGATGAGAAGGGAGTAATCTCAGTGCCGAAAGGCGTGCAGATGACCATAACCTCGGTACTATGCTCCAGGGCCCCGCTCGTGCCACTTATCTTGAACGCCCAGCTACCGGGCTGTGTGCCAGCCGCCACAGTGAAAATGACCACTTTTTTGCCCAGTCCGGTGGTAGCTGATGGTGTCACATTTCCTGTTGTCACGCTAACTCCTGACGGCCAGGCTGCCGACTGATCCATCATGGTGACAGCCAGCTCTACGTTACCGGTGAAGCCGTTAATAGCGGCTACGATTACCGTGGTATTGCCGCTGGAGTTCGAGTTGATAGGTATGGTGCCCGGGGCCAGGCTGATGGCGAAGTCGGGCGTACCCGCGGGAGGTACCACTTTGACGGTGATATTTCGTGTTTGCGTGATGGTACCGCTGGTGCCTGATATCACCAGTGGATATCTACCCACAGTGGCTTCCACCGGTACATTGATGGTCAGCATGGCCGTTGTCGGGGTGGCAATGCTCGGCGTAACCGTAAATGATGGCGAGATGTTAGCGGTGGCGCCGGCTATCGCGCTTAGTCCGGAGACGCTTAACGTTACCGCAGACTGGAAGCTACCCAGCGGTTCAATCTTGATTGTAATCGTGCTGAAGCCGCCCTTGGAAATATCAACTTTTTGCGGGCTGGCGTAGAGTATGAAGGTATTGACCGCCGATGGCTTGAGCCCGAAAGGCCTGTCTATGGAAATGCCGCTGGTGGCTCCGGTAACTCTGACCGGGTGAATACCGGCGTTCACTGAAGGCGCCGTTATGGTGGCGGTGAAGGTACCGTCCTGGGCTGTGGTTATTGTTGCTGGTACTGTTGTAATACTTGTACCGGCAAAGGTTACGGTCAGGGTCTCACCGGCGGTGAAACCTGAACCGGAGAGCCTGATGTCGGTATCAGCGGGGCCGCTCATTGGTGAGATGACTATGCTCGCTCCAGTGGAGACGACCATCAGGCTAAGCGGGATGGCTCGGAATATTGTACCAGTTTCCGCTTCAAGGGCGATATCATAGGGCCCTATCGGCGTGTCGGAATCGACATCTATTAAGATGGT
>JAUWYU010000118.1 GCA_030615655.1 Dehalococcoidia bacterium | reverse complement strand
CAGGCGAGAAGCTTGTCCCCATGGCCTGCATTGTCAACGAGCGCCGGGCGGCCGGCCGAAAAGGGCTGGGAGCGGTGATGGGCTCCAAGAACCTTAAAGCCATTGCCGTATGCGGACACAAAAGGCCGGCTATAGCCGATGTCGCCGGATTCAAAGAAGCGCGAAAGGCCATGAACAAGGCCATGAAAGACAGCCCCGTGCTCTACCCCGAGTTCGCTAAAGCGGGCACACCCATGATAGTGGATGCCATGACCGAAATGGGAATCTATTCCACCAAGAACTGGTCGGCAACCGGAGAAATCAACATGGTAAAAGGACTTGGTCACGATGCCCAGCATGAAATGATAATAACCAATTCTCATTGCGATGACTGCCCGGTGGGCTGTAGCCAGGTCAAACTGGTCACGTCCGGCCCCTATGCCGGCTATCTCAGCGAGGGACCCGAGTTCGAAACGACTTATTCGCTGGGCAGCACCGTCGGGGTGGACTACCTTCCTGCCGTCATTGCCGCCGACCGACTCTGCGACGAGTACGGCATCGACACTATCTCGGCGGGTGTCGCCATCGGCTGGGCTATGGAACTCTACGAAAAGGGCATACTCACCAGGAAGGATACCGACGGCCTTGACCTGAAATTCGGCAACCACGCCGCCATGATGGAGATGCTGCGAAAGATAGCCTACCAGGAAGGCCTGGGGGCGCTCCTGGGGCAGGGCACCAAAAAAGCGGCCGAGAAAATAGGTAAGGGTACCGGGGATTATGCCATGCAGATTAAGGGCCTGGAGCTGCCGGCCTACGATGTCAGGGGTGCCAAGTCCCACGGCCTTAACTACGCCACTTCCTACACAGGTGCCGACCACAACCGGGGCTACGCCTTCCAGGAAATTTTCGATATTCCCATTCCTGAGCAAGTGGATAGAAACGCCACCAAAGGGAAAGGCAGGCTTACCAAATGGAACCAGGACACCCGCGCCGTCACCTGTGATTGTGCGACGATGTGTGCTTTCCTGCTAGACATGGCGGTGCCGGCCATAGCCTGCCAGAACACCGCTGACCTGGTTAACGCCGCCACCGGCATGAATTTCACCGCGGAAGAGGTCGGGAAAATCGGGGAAAGGCTGAATAATGTCGCCCGCCTGTTCAATATCGGCGAGGGCTTCAGCCGCAAGGATGATACTTTCCCCAAACGCATTATGACCGAACCTATCAAAGCCGGGGCTTCTAAAGGACAGCTTATCAACCAGGCAGACCTTGACGAGATGCTTGATGAATATTACTCGGAGCGCGGCTGGGATAAAAACGGCACCCCGACCGACGCCAAGCTTAAAGAGCTGGGGATAAAAACACGCTGACAAGAGGATTTCTAATAATGGCCCACTCGAAATACGGTAAATATATCATCAAAGAACCCGTAGCGCCCGGCTTTCAGGTAGAAAGGCTTCAGACTCTCAATATCGACTCCCCCTGTACCATGTTCTGCCAGGCCACCAAAGAACCGGCTATAATGATAAAGGACACCCATAAGCATGACTTCCATCAGCTCCTTTACTTCATGGGGGGAAATCCGCTGGACATACGTGATTTCGGAGCGGAAATAGAGCTATCCCTGGGTGAGGAGGGCGAAAAGCCCATTATCGATACCACGACCATCGTCAATATCCCGGCAGGACTGCCCCATTGCCCGCTGAACTTCAAGAAAATCGATAAACCCATCGTCTTCCTGGAAATCATGCTGGCCAGCAAATACGAGAAGCACATCGTTAAAGAGTAGCACCTGATAGGGGGAACACGTTACATGACTGAATTCGGGTACGCCGGAGAAATTTTAAAGGTAGATTTATCGGATGGAAAGACAACGAAGCAGCCTACCGCCGATTACGCGGATAAATTTATAGGGGGACATGGCATTGCCGCCAGGCTTTACTGGGAAATGGTCCCACCGCAGGCAGGAGCTCTGGACCCGGAGAATTGCTTCATATGCGCTAACGGTCCTGTAACCGGGTTCCCCGGATTTGCCGGTTTCCGCTGGAAAATCTTCGGGAAATCGCCGGCTGGAGACCCTGAATCCTTCTCCTACGCCAATCTGGGGGAGAGTTGGGGGGCCTGGCTGAAATACGCCGGCTACGACAGCCTGGCAGTCCAGGGTAAGGCTGATAAACCCGTCTATATTTATATACATGACGACAAGGTCGAAATACGGGACGCTTCCCATCTCTGGGGCCAGACCACCTTCGACGCGAGTGACAACCTGAAAACAGAACTGGGTAAAAATGTGAGTGTCCTGGCTATCGGTCCCGCCGCAGAGAACCTGATACCCTTTGCCATCGTGCTGGCGGAAGGGGGCGCCTCTGGCTCCGGCGGGCTCGGTGCTGTAATGGGTTCGAAAAACCTTAAAGCCATCGTCGTCGCCGCCGGCAACAAGAGACCGGTAGCCGCCGACCCCGACAGGGTAAGGCAGCTGGTCGACCGTATTGCGGCGACGAAGCCCAGGGTGCCTATGCCTTCATTGTGGGCGGTCCCCGGACTCACCCGCGACCATACCTGCTACGGATGCGGTATCGGCTGCTCCCGCCAGGTATATGACGGCGAAAATGGCCGGCTCTACAAATCGCTCTGCCAGGCGTCCGATGTTTATGGAGCGATGGTCACGAGATATCTCGGCAAGCCAGACGGAGTGCGCCTCCAGGCCACGAGGCTCTGCGACGGTTACGGGATTGATACCGCCGTGATGCAAGGCATGATTGAGTGGCTTGACGCCTGCTATCAGGAAGGTCTCATCAACGAAAAGGAAACGGGACTCCCGCTATCCAGAATTGGCAGCCCCCAGTTTATTGAAGAGCTTACCAGAAAGATAACCTATAGAGAAGGCTTCGGCGGTACCCTTTCCCGCGGCACGATAGCCGCCGCTGAGTCGGTCGGACCGAAAGCCCGGGAAATGCTGAGCATGTGCATCGCTACCAGAGGGGGCGAGAAAAAGGATTATGACCCGAGATTGTTTATAACGACGGGTCTTATCTACGCCACCGAACCGAGACGGCCGATACAGCAGCTTCATGAAGTCTGTATGATGTTGATGATGTGGCTGGGCATGGGAGGAGAAGGAAAGCCGGGCGAGTTTTTCACTGCCGAAAATCTCCGCCAGGTAGCTGCCAGAATCTGGGGTAACGCTATCGCCGCCGATTTTTCCACGTACGAAGGGAAAGCGCTGGCGGCCAAGAAACTCCAGGACCGCGTCTTTGCCAAGGAAAGCCTTGTCGTCTGCGACCTCCGCTGGACGATGACCCAGGCCTTCCGCGCCTTAGGCGGCACCGATGATACGGTGACGGAAAGCCAGGTTTTCTCGGCGATTACAGGGAAGGACACGGACGAGCCCGGCCTTTATAACATAGGAGAAAGAATCTTCAATCTTCAAAGGGCGATACTGCTCCGGCAGGGATGGCAAGGGCGCCAGGGCGACCGGCTGCTAGACTATTATCACACTGTGCCTTTGAGGAAAGGCGAGATATTCTTTAATCACGATGGCCTGGTGCCGGGACGGGACGGAGAAGTAATATCTCAAATAGGGAAAGTCGTCGATAAAGAGCTATTCGAAAACATGAAGAGCGAGTATTACGAACTCCGCGGCTGGGATGCCCTAACCGGACTGCCGACAAAGGCCAAACTCGAAGAACTTCAGCTTAATGATGTCGCCGCCGATTTAGCGGGGCGGGGACTCTTAAAGTAGATGATAGATAACTGCTCGTCAGGGAAGCGCAACCACGCTGCCGGGTATTAGCGCGGTTGCGCCATTACTCGACAAATACTTTAACCTTCTCACCCCTCGCGCTCACCACGTCCACTTCAAGCTCACCTAAAGCCTCGATGAGTTCCTCGATATCTTCTCCTTTGACACTGCGCACGTCGAAGTTAATACCCTTGTCCCTCAAAGCCTCATTCACCTTATCCATGGCTTCGGACGGTATCAAGGATGTCAGCTTCATCCCGGCCCGTATCAGTGACATGGGTACGCGGACATTAACGCGGTCGACATCAGCCGCATGCTCGTTATCCGCATTTGGTAGCACCGTAACACGCAGGTACTTGGGCTTGGATTTACTCCCCGGTTCTGTTTTCACGGTACTTTCATGCCCGCCCTCCTCAGATTCAATCACGTTGAGCAGTCGATAAGCATCATCGGTACTTATCTTGTTCTGGGAAAGCATCTCCAGTATTTTTCTCTGGTTCTCAGTCACGGCAGTATCCTCCTTTACCATCTATATGACGGAAATATATACACATTCGTTACGATTCTGAACATCTACCTGAAGGTCGCGCATTGAGCAGAACAACCCCCAGGCTGCCTTCATAACGTGCAACGCCAGCTTACCCCAGCCGCTCGGCCACAAAACAAGGATAGCGATTAATATTAGCGGTGACAGGATGATAAGGACCACCAGTGCCAGCGGAATAAGCAGGAACAGCGGCAGCCACAACCCGAACTTCCTGTTCTCACTTCGAACTCTCAGGTGTATTAACATGGGTGGCCGGTTCATTTCGACAACCTCCTTATCGCTTCCTCGGCAGTAATATCTCCCCGCTCCAGTTCGCCGATTACCTCTTCCTGGGGAGAAACAGCCACAATTTCAACAAATTCGAGCTGCCGGGCGATACGATTGATGCGGTTTTTAACGGTTGGATAGCTTATACCGAACATTTCTTCCATGTCCTTGATGGAACCGTGACATCGAACGAAGGCCATGATGAATATCTGGTCCTCGGCGGAAAGACTGGCCAGGGGCGGCAGCGTAAAGCTGCCTTCAACAGCGATATCGCTGTCAACCAGGCGGACACGCTCTACCGTTATCGGTTTACCCTGTGTCATTTTCGTAAGCTCATGCCACTCTTTTACCATTTGGAATCACCTCTTTAAATAAAACAACTCTTTCATAATTAACTTATTTAACTTCAGTATTAATTATCTTAATATATTATAATGATAAATATTGATTTTGTCAATACCTTCTTCAATTATTTTTAGAAAAAATGTCATGAATATTAATTTTATTGAAAATATCACCACATCTTTACCTAATCCAAACCCTGTGAGGTCATCTTTTCCCACCCAAGCCGCCCCGTATCATCGGCAGCTTATCCCGTTGTATCTCCCCTCTCCAGCCAATAGGAACTCGGATCTGCTAAGATATCCCTGGCTGGAGAGGGGTCAGGGGTGAGGCTAAGCCATCAACCAAATGCAAATAAAAATAAGCGCACCTACGCAACCGAGCATTGACGCATTTGCGCAA
>JAUWYU010000129.1 GCA_030615655.1 Dehalococcoidia bacterium | reverse complement strand
CAGAGTCTGCTCAAGGCTGCCATGAAACAGCTTTACCTTTCCGCGCGCGCCTTCCACCGTATTATCAAATTAGGCCTCACTATCGCCGACCTGGAAAGCTCGGATGTTATTAAAGCTCATCACGTGGCCGAAGCCATCCAGTACCGACCGAGAAGGACGGAGTAGGCAACTCAGGGAGACCAGCGTAAGCTGGAGCGCCTCAACAACTCTCCCCGGTAAAATTCAAATGATTAATTTGGCACTTCACGATTATGTATGGTATGCTAATTTTAGGACTGTTATCAGCACTTCTATAGAGTTTATATCTCAGGCATAGTGCCTGATTAAGAGGAGATAAAATGAAAAATACCGACCGGAGAAAAAATATAATCAAGGCTATCCTTTTTGTGGCTCTACTTGTTGTCCTGCTTGGAGCAGTTACCGCGTGTGAAGGCCTGGGATTCCCCGACTCCAGTACCTCGGAGGAGACCGAGGAACCCGAACCGGTAAATACAACAGGCCATGCGGCGGTCAATACCAGAGACGACGCCATAATGGCGGTTTATCAATACCTGCTCAGTAAGGCTGAGAGCTACGAGGCCAAGCTATACCTTTCCGATTTCTATGCCTACTGTGATAACTGGACCGCTGAGTCCGAGTATTTCAAAGATGGCTCAGATACCTGGTATATCATTGTTGACATGACCGAGAACCAGGACTGGGAATTGCGCCCCTACTGGCAGCAGGCCAGCTGGTTCGTCTTTAAAGACGGTAAGGTGATACCATCCAACCTGTTTCGGGCCAATGCGCTCAGAATTGAAGCCGACCTGCAGGCACTGAGCCCCGAGTCCAAGAGAGAATCGGACTAGGAGCCTGGCAGCTTCGCCGCCATACGGAACAGGTAAATTGACATTGTTTTTGACCGAGGTGTACAATCAGTCCTGCAAACAAGCAACAACACTGTCTGCAATTTGACGTCGCTTACTACTATTCGGAAGGAGAATAATAGAGAATGGCAGAATCAGAATACGAGAAATACCTGGTGAGGAAACCAGTCCGGGAAGTTGGAGCACCCCCCGCACGCCCGGTCGAAGGTCGCACTACTCCCTCGATGACCTATATGAGTAACGGCCTTGTGCCCGGTTGTAACACGTACATCGAATTTGGATGGATTTGGGACATACCCAATCCAAACCCCTATGTCCATGAACATACCCATAATTACGATGAAATTGTCCTGCATATCGGCGGTGACTCTGATAATCCCGAAGACCTGGGCGGCGAAATAGAGTATTGCTTCAACGGCAAACCGCTTGTTTTCGATACGACGACAGCGCTGTTTATACCCAAAGGCATGAAGCACGGCCCTTTAACCTGGAGCAGGGTCACCCGGCCTCATCTGGAGATGGCCATAATACTGGGCTGCGGTAACTTCGCCCAAGCAAGTCCCGGAAGCACCCCCGGTAAGTAATTATCTCCTGGTCCAATAAGCTGTGTTAATCTACCAGCGACTATAATGAAATGGAGATACATAACAGAAAGGAGGGTGGTAAAAAGTGGTTGAATTAAAACATGCGAAATACATTGTCACCGACGTAAAACAAGACATGAAGCTTCCTCAGTACCGGGTTGGCGCTATA
The DNA here is from genome assembly GCA_030615655.1 of Dehalococcoidia bacterium. GTDB lineage: Bacteria > Chloroflexota > Dehalococcoidia > Dehalococcoidales > RBG-16-60-22 > JAUWYU01. Next base: position 3,255 of record JAUWYU010000129.1, on the reverse strand, counting down.
GAAGCGCAGAAGAGGCCCGCTGGACAATCGACCCGTGTGATGTGGTTAGACGATGAGGTTGTACCCGGCGCCTTCTATACGGAATGTGTCTGGTTCTTGCCAGGGATGGGATCCGAGCAGGTCAAGGTTGAAGCTCATGTTCACTCTTTTAACGAAATCGTAACATTCTTCGGAACCAACTATGAAGACCTGCATGATTTAGGTGGTGAAGTCGAGTTATGGCTGGAAGACGAGAAAATCATCATGACCAAGAGTTTCCTAGCCTTTGTCCCAGCAGGAATGAGGCACTGCCCGTTGATTATCAGAAGAGTGGACAGGCCCATTTTTCACTTTATGGTCGGAACCGGGAAAGAGTACACTTAAAAAATACAGGCAACCTGTCTTGAATTCATACAACCAAATCACAAAGAAAGGAAAAGTTAAAAATGGGGAAATACGGTAAATATATCTGCACGGAACTGAAGAAAGACATTAATTTGCCCGGATACAGGGCAGGTGAGAGGGACATGCTCGGGCAGGGAGAAGTTGAGGGTAGACGCAGGTTTATGGAGCATGTCGTCTGGATGGACAGCGAGGTCATCCCGGGCGCTTTCTATTGCGAATGCGTCTGGTTCTGGCCCCAGGCGATGAAGGACATGCCACCACCAAGACCGATATCCCCCGAAGAAGCCGAGAAGAATCCGGTACTCGCCCCCCACACGCACGCCTTCCCGGAGCTCCTCTCGTATTTCGGGACGAACATGGATGACCCGAGTGACCTGGGCGGTGTTATCGAGTTCTGGATGGAAGACGAGAAATACGTCTTTGACAAGAGTTTCGTGGTCTATATCCCGGAAAATGTCAGGCATTGCCCCCTCAGGACGCTAAAAATGGAAAGGCCCATGTTCCACTTCACCATGGGGCCGGGCCAGATGTACCGTTAAAGAGGTTGTCCCTTAACCCGAACCGGGTAAAGAAATAAATATTGATTGAAGAAGGAAAAAGAAATGGCAGAACAAAAATACGCCAAATACTTTATCACTGCGGATAAACCCAACCTGAAGCTCCCGTCATACCGGCATACTTACGACTTTATCAAGCGTGTTACACACATAGACGCCGATACCGTACCCGGCGCCAAGTTCTACAATGAATCAATGTGGATTGTGCCGGGAGATACGTCCAAAGAGGGGAAGACCCTGGCAGATTCCCATACCCATACCTGGGGACAGTACATCGGCTTCTTCGTATATAACTATGATGATATCCATGACCTGGGAGCCGAAGTAGAGTTCACGATAGATGGAGAAACACACGTAATTAAGGAGAGTTTTTCGGCATTTATACCGGCAGGCATACAGCACGGTCCGTTGATAATCAGAAATGTGACAAAACCCATTTTCCACTTCTCTTCGGGGTCTACGAAGGTTTACGAGTAAGAGGATAGAAGCCATATTATAACAGTCGGTGCTACTCTGAGTCCACCGATACAAGCCGGAGGCAACCCGGTCATTAATTTCTGATGGAAGGAAAACGAAAAATGGCAAAATCGAAATACGGCAAATACATCATCAGCGAGCTAAAACAGCCCGCAGTGGAAGCTGCATGGAGTCCGCCGATATCAACCGCCGGGAAGGGCAAAGGCGGTCGCGTCCTGTATCTGGACAGCGATGTCGCCCCGGGGGCTTTTTATATGGAGTGCGTCTGGGTAATGCCCCGGCCGGCGGGCATCGTGCCGGGCGGCGAGGCCGGCAGGCGTGTCGGCACGGAGCCACATACGCACGACTATGACGAGGTTATTGCCTTCATCGGCACCGACCTTAATGATCCGTACGACCTGGGCGCTGAGGTGGAGCTATGGTTGGACGATGAAAAGCACATCATCACGAAAAGCAGTCTCGTCTTTATCCCTGCGAGGCTCAAACACTGCCCGTTGACTTTCCTGAGAGTGGACCGCCCCGTGTTCCATTTTACGACGGGACCCGGCAAGATGTATTTCTAAAAAAAGAGAATCCCGACAGGCCGATGATTTCAACCTTCGGGATTCTTTTCTATTTTTATCTATCCGCTACAGCGATACTTTGTGGGGAGCTTAAGACCCGGCCGTAAGCCAGAAGATAATACCGACCACCAGCATCAGCACACCCAGAATAACGGCTATCCAACCCCCTGTCCTCAAGGCACCCGGCTGCGGACGCTCCGGCCAGTGCGACACGAACTCTCTCAAATCGGGACGATTCGCAAGAGCTTCGAAGTAGCTCTTTTCCTCGTGCCGACCCCAGAAGAGTCCAATAAGACCAAGAACTATGAATCCCCCACCCACACCCATCAGTATAAACCAATCCCCATGAGGCATATACCGGCCAACTCCTTAATCGGGAGTATTGTTAGTGCTAACTATATGCCACTTGCCCAGAATATTCAAATTACAGGCTGGCCCAAGAACCACAGGGGCTATTTAACTTCAACAGTAGCGCCGGCAGTTTCCAGTTTCTGCTTCGCTGTGGCTGCCTCTTCCTTACTTAAGCCTTCCCTGACCGGCTGTGGCGCGCCCTCGACCAAGTCTTTAGATTCTTTCAGGCCCAGAGTGGTCAACTCGCGGACGGCCTTGATAACGCTAATCTTGTTGGCGCCGATTTCCGTGAGAATAACGCTGAACTCTGTCTGCTCCTCAACGTCTGCCGCCGCTTCGCCTGCCGGAGCCGCTGATGCCGCCACAGCTACCGGCGCCGCAGCGCTAACCCCGAACTCAGACTCCAGAGCCTTGACCAGCTCCGCCAGTTCAAGCACAGACATACCCTTGATAGTCGTCATTATTCCTTCAATAGCCGCCGACGACTTCTTGGGCTTTTCGGCTTTAGCTGGAGCTGCTTCGGCAGCTTCGGCCTTGGCTGCTTTGGGCTTCCTGGCTGCTTCCTTGGCCGGTGCCGGTGCCTCAACTTTAGCTGGTTCGGCTTCCGGTGCCGGTTCTTCGGCCTCTGGTTCTTCAGCCGCGGGTTCTTCGGCCTTTGGTTCTTCCGCAGCGGGTTCTTCGGCTTTTGGTTCCTCTACCGCAGCGGGCTCCTCAGCCTTCGGTTCTTCCGGCGCGGGTTCTTCAGTCTTCGGCTCTTCCGCAGCGGGCTCTTCGGCCTTTGGTTCTTCAGACGCGGGTTCTTCGGCCTTTGGTTCCTCTACCGCAGTTTCTTCTTCTTTCTTTACTTCATCTTCTGCCATTTTACGCTCCCTCCAGTTGTTGAATTCTAGCCTGCAGCACTCCCATAATGCCTCTGATAGGAC
>JAUWYU010000028.1 GCA_030615655.1 Dehalococcoidia bacterium | reverse complement strand
GGAAAAGGGGCAGATACCCAGGGCGTGAAAATGCACGTGGCGATACCGGAACTGGATGCGGGGCCGACGGCTACCTACTGCCTTTTTCCTCTGCGGGGGGAGGCGTTTGACCGCTATTGGGATGAGATAAAGGGGAAGACTATCGAGGAGGTCAGGGGGGAGTGGGGGGAGGAGAACGATTTATTTAAAGCAATACGGCAGCACGGGTATGCCCGGGAGCTACCGCTGATTCTGACTACTATCAAGGCATTCAGCGAGGGGAAGGTCAGGATAACAGCCGACAGGCAGGTGGCTGATGCCAATGGTAATCTTATTGAGGGTTACGACCTGACGGCGGAGATTGACAAACTGGTGAAAGACAAGCTTTCCGGGTAATTCGGGATTGCAGTGTTATAGCTGTATATAGCTACCTCACCCCCTATGTCCCCCTCTCCAAACAGTAAGACTGAAGAATATCCATGATAAGTATGTTTAGAGAGGGGGAATAGTTTTGAGACCCCGATTATATCGGGGCTCTCGCTGCGCACTCCCCTTTTAATAATAACGGGTGTATTTGGAGAGTTGAGGAGGTTAATGCCGGGGGATTTTGATGGTTGGTGAATTTTTTAAGAAATATCTTTTCCCGCCCTGACTGCTTGCGCTAAAGCTCTCGCCTGCCACAGTCGCGGAGGGACGGCGAGCAGGTCAGCGAAGGCTGGAATCTATATTAGACTATATCATCATACAGGTCTTTCCATTCTGGATTTTTCTCTTCAATCAGCCTGATTTTCCACGCTCTATGCCAGGTCTTCAAGCGTTTTTCGCGTTGAATAGCCGATTCTATGCTCTCATACTGTTCGTAATATATTAGCCTATGAACACCGTATCTATCTGTAAATCCATTAACGAATCCATTTTTATGTTCATATACTCGCCTAACGAGGTTATCGGTAACACCGATATAAAGTGTCCCGTTGCGTTTACTTGCCAATATATAAACATAATAAGATTTCACCACCCCTCCCCTGGACTCTGGCCTCCGCCAGAATGACAACGAATGTTAGGACTATTGTTACGAAACAATTTTATTATTTGGAAATAGAGATTGCTTCGTCGCCCCGATTTTATCGGGGCTCCTCCGCAGTGACGGCGGGAAGCAGTCGCTTACTTCTTGGCTTTCTTGGCTTTCTCTGCCTTCTCCTCGGCTGGCTTGCCCAGGATTTCATCCACAATGCCGTACTCCACTGCCTGCTCGGAATTGAGGTAGAAGTCGCGGTCGGTATCATGTATTACCTTGTCCATCGGCTGACCGGTATGCCTGGCGATTATACTCCTGATTAGCTCCTGCAACCGCATAATCTCGCGGGCGGCAATCTCGATATCGGCTGCCTGCCCCTGGGCGCCGCCCATCGCCTGGTGCATGTGGATGGTGGCATTGGGCAAAGCGTAGCGCTTGCCTTTGGCCCCAGCACAAAGGAGCAGCGTTCCCATGCTGGCGGCCAGCCCGACACAGATAGTGGATACATCGGGGCGAATGAGCTGCATGGTATCGTAGATAGCCAGTCCGGCACTGATAATGCCGCCGGGGCAATGGATGTAAAGGCTTATGTCCTTATCCGGGTCTTCGCGCTCCAGATACAGCAACTGAGCGATAGTGACATTGGCCACCTGGTCGTTAATGGGCATGCCCAGCATGATGATGCGTTCCCTCAGCAGAAGAGAGTATATATCGAAGGCACGCTCTCCCCTGGCACTGCTCTCAATAACCATCGGGATAACATTCATCGGTAGATTGTTCATTTCTTCGCCTCCTTTGGTTTCTTCGCTCTGGTCCCGGCTTTTGCCGGGCCCCTGGCTATTTCCGAAAGTCGCTCTATAGTTTTACGCGTCATCAGCGACTGTTTGATAGATTCACGGGTCTGCGGGGTGTCCAGCAGTTTGCGCAGCTCCTCTTTTTTATCATCCGTGGCGCCACCGGTCATATTATCAATTCCCTCGTCTATTTCTGAATCAACCACTTCAATCTTTTCCGCCTCAGCTATTTTCCCTATGACCAGAGAAGCGGCCACATTTTTAGCGGCCGCCGGGCGCAGTTCCTCACGCAGCTGTTCCTCCGTCTTGTTGATGCTCCGGAGGTATTCATCCATGCCCCGGCCGGTCATCTGAAGCTGCCTGGCCTGCTCATTGAGAATCCGGTTTATTTCCAGCTCTACCAGAACCGGGGGATAGTCCACCTGAGACTGTTCAATGACCGTAGTGATAAGACGCTCCTGAAAATCCATATTGACCCGCTCCTCGGCTCTCTGTCGCAGGCTGCTGGCGACCTGATCACGGAGCGAATCAACCGTTTTAAAATCGGGAGAGACCTGACCGGCGAAGCCATCGTTCAGCTCAGGGAGATTCTCTTCCTTGATTTCGGACAGCTTGACCTTAAAAGAAGCTTCTTTGCCGGCAACTTCACTGTTAGGATAGTCTTCAGGGAAGGTGAGCTTGAACTCCTTTATCTCCTCTTTCCGCATGCCGACTATCTGCCCGGCAAATCCCGGCGCCGGCGAGGCTGAGTCGCGAAGGACCTGGTACTGAGCACCCAACTTTTTAACATAGGGTTTTTCCCCGACCTCACTGTTAATGTCGATAACAGCGAGGTCATTGTAGTCCAGCGGTCTATCGACAGGCTTCCAGGTTGCATGCTGGTGGCGCAGTTCTTCCAGCACGTCGTTAATGTTGTCTTCGGTGACTTCCACGGGGTCGGGTGACAGTCGAATACTGCGATAGTCGCCGAGTTCTATGGTGGGCGCTAAAGGCACTACCGCCGTGAATATCACGGGGTCTGTCTGGGTTATCTTTACCTCCGGCTGGGCGAAGGGTTCTATTTCCTGTTCCTTGAGGGCCTGCTCGTAGGCTTGAGGCACCAGCTGTTTAAGCGCCTCTTCGAGGACACTTTCTTTTCCGATATAATTTTCCAGCACCGCACGCGGGGCTTTTCCCTTGCGAAAGCCGGGAATAGTGGTTTTCTGGGACAGACGCCGGTAGGAATCTTCCATGGGGGCTTCCATCTCGGCAGGCTCTATTTCAACGGTTAGAAATGCCTGGCTGTTCTCAATTTTATCATTAGTTACTTTCACCGTTCCTCCCTACAGGCTACTCTTCACGCAGACGAATATGCAGTTCAGCCAGCTGCTCTTCCGTAACCGGCGAAGGCGCATTGAAGGTTAAATCAGCGGCGCTTTGATTCTTGGGGAAAGCCACCACTTCCCTGATGCTTTCCTCGCCGGCCAGGAGCATGACGATGCGGTCAATGCCTGGAGCGATGCCCCCGTGAGGAGGCGCGCCGTGGTCAAAGGCCTCGAGCAGATGCCCGAAGCGTTCTTCGATGGCTTCGTCACTATAGCCCAATATTTTAAATACCTTTCTTTGCAGGTCACTCTTGTGAATCCTGATGCTGCCGCTGCAGAGTTCAAAGCCGTTGCAGGTGATGTCGTAGGCCCTGGCCCTTACCCTTTCCGGGGCTGTATCCAGTAACGGCATGTCCTCATCCCTGGGCGCCGTAAACGGGTGATGCGTCGTTTCCAGTCGGCCGGTCTTTTCATCCTTTTCGAATAGGGGAAAGTCGACGATATAGGCAAAGGCAAGCAGGGCCTGTTCGGCCAGGTGGAGTCGTTTGCCCATTTCGCGGCGCAGTTCACCCAGCACCGTGCTGGCCAGTTTATTATCGCCGGCAACAATCAGCAATAGGTCGCCGATACCGGCTTCCAGGCAGCGGGCTATTTCCTTAATCTGGTCCAGGTTCAGAAATTTAGCGGCGGCCGACTTCACCATGTCAGCGGTCAGCTGCTCCAGGCTGCCGGCCGAGCTGTCCAGAGCAATGGTTACCAGCCCCCCGGCTCCGAGTTCCTGAGCCGTTCTGGTCAGCTCATCAAGCTGGCGACGGGTGTAGTCGGCACAGCCGGGAGCGCATATACCCTTGACTCTGCCGCCGGCAGCGATTGCCGAGCTGAAAACAGCAAAATCGGAATCGGACACCTTATCCGTAAGGTCTTTTATCTCCATGTTAAAGCGCAAATCGGGTTTATCGGTACCGTAGCGGTTCATGACTTCGCCATAGCTGAGGCGCGGGAATGGCGTTACCACCCGCATCTCCGGTTTTATCGTGCTCACCATGGAAGTAAGAAGTTCTTCAAGCAGAGTGAGGATATCCTCTTCATCGATAAAGCTCATTTCCATGTCGAGCTGAGTGAACTCGGGCTGACGGTCGGCGCGCGTGTCCTCGTCACGAAAACAGCGGGCTATCTGATAGTATTTATCGAAACCCGCTACCATTAAGAGCTGTTTGAGCTGCTGCGGGGACTGGGGTAAAGCATAGAACTCACCGGGGTGAAGTCGACTCGGCACCAGGTAGTCGCGGGCTCCCTCCGGAGTGCTCTTAAGCAGGATAGGCGTTTCCACCTCGATGAAGCCCCTGGCATCCAGAAAGTCGCGCATAAATTTGATAATCCGGTGGCGGAGGAGCATGTTTTCTTTCATACGGGGTCGCCGCAAGTCGAGATAGCGATACTTCAGGCGGAGACTTTCGTCCACTTCAACCTCTTCGTTAATATAGAACGGAGGTGTCTTAGATGCGTTGAGTATCTCGGCTTCCTTAGCGATTATCTCAATATCACCGGTGGGCAGTCTGGGGTTCTCGGTGCCGGCCGGACGCAGAGCCACCTCACCGCTAATCCTCACCACATACTCGCTGCGCATCTCCCCGGCTATTCGCAGGGATGATGCCGATATTGCCGGATTGAATACCGTCTGGACAATGCCCTGCCTGTCCCGAAGGTCAATAAAGATGAGCCCGCCGTGGTCGCGGCGGCGGTTTACCCAGCCGGCCAGTGATACCTGGCTGCCGACATTTTCTTTTTTCAACTCACCGCAGGTATGTGTCCTGAGCAAATTGCCTCCTGACGATAACGGGACTTCACTTTTGATTATAACTTATACAGGTAGGCGCTTCAACCTGAGGAAGTGGGGCTGCTTCTTCGCTTCACGCCCTTGATATTTTACAACCCACCCCCTTGGTCCCCCTCCCTTGGGAAGGGAGGGGGAATAAATTTGTGAGAGGGGGCTTCGCCCCCTCTCGCTGCGCACTCCCCTTTTTGGGTGGGTGGAGATGAAACTACGGGATAAAGCCGCTGATGATACGAGGGTGGCTGTCCTACCCTGACGGGAAGGATAAAGGTGGGAATAGATAACAACGAGGCGGCGTGGTGGGGACGAAACTACGGGATAAAGCCGCTGATGATACGAGGGTGGGAAGAGTTAAGAAGGAAATGAAAGCAGAGCACTAAAGTTCCTAAAGTTGTATTGGGCGGGCGGCTCTGCTAAAATGTTATGTAACCCCGATGTTTAGTGCTATAGATTACCAGGGAGCAGGTCAGTGGTAAAAACAATAGCGGAAATAAACGAGAAAATCAGGCAGGGCAAAGCGGTGGTGGTTACCGCCGAAGAGATAATCGACATTGCCCGAGAGAAGGGCATGAAGAAGGCCGCCCAGGAAGTGGACGTGGTAACCACCGGAACCTTCGGCATTATGTGCTCCTCCGGTGCCTATTTTAATATCGGCCACTCCAAGCCGCGCATAAAGCTGGGAGGGGGCAGGACCTACCTCAATGATGTCCAGGCCTATACAGGACTGGGCGCCGTAGACCTGTTCCTGGGGGCTAACGCTCTCCCGGATGACGACCCCAGAAACAGAATACACCCCGGCGAATTCAACTATGGCGGCGGTCACGTGATTGAAGAGCTGGTAGCCGGGAAGGACGTCAGACTGGCAGCCACAGCTTACGGTACCGATTGCTATCCGCGACGTAAGCTGGAAACATGGATTAATATCAAGGACCTTAACCAGGCGGTGCTGTTCAACGTTAGAAATGCCTACCAGAACTACACTGTGGCCGTGAACCTGTCGGAGAAGACTATCTATACCTACATGGGTATATTGAAGCCTAAACTGGGCAACGCCAACTATTCCTCGGCGGGGCAACTGTCGCCGCTATTCAATGACCCCTACTACAAGACAATCGGCATCGGCACCAAAATATTCCTCGGGGGCGGTACCGGTTTTATTACCTGGCAGGGCACCCAGCATAACCCTGACGTGCCCCGCACCGAGAAAGGGGTGCCAAAGACAATGGCAGCGACAATCGCCACGATAGGCGACCTGAAACAGATGAGCCCACGCTGGCTAATAGGGGCGAGTATCCTCGGCTACGGGTGCAGTCTGACGGTGGGGGTGGGCGTGCCGATACCGATACTGTCCGAGGAAATCCTGCAATATACGACGGTAAGTGACCAAGATATAATAGCGCCGGTTGTGGACTATTCGGACGCTTTCCCGCAGATGAAACCGGATGTCCTGACCGAGGTCAGCTACGCCGAGCTTAAGAGCGGGAAAATAAAGGTTAAAGGGAAAGATGTGCCTACCGCTTCCCTGTCGAGCTATCCGAGGGCGGTGGAAATCGCCGGGATTCTCAAGGAATGGATACAGGCGGGCAAGTTTTTACTTACCGAACCGGTGGAGCCTCTGCCCGGTGTGGAGTCCGGCGTGACCCAGAAACCTCTTAATGAGCGCCCGATTGAATACTGAAGTCCGGTGAAATAGAGGTGTGGATAATGGCTGTATCGAAACGAATAGTACTACATTTTCCCAGGCGTCTGGTGGAGCGGCCGATAATATACCGGCTGGTCAAAGACTACGACCTGGAATTTAATATTTTGAAGGCTTCCATTACTCCCGAAGAAGAGGGCTTGCTGGTGCTGGAACTAAAAGGGGACCAGAAGGAATACGATAAGGGCATAGATTTCCTGATTAAAGCCGGCGTGAAGATTCAGGCACTCAGCCAGGACATTACGCGCAACGAGGAAAGGTGCACCAATTGCGGCGCCTGCGTGACCGTGTGCCCCACCGGCGCTTTTAAGCTAGAGCCAAAAACAAGGATAGTACTATTCGATAATGACAAATGCATCGCCTGCGGACTCTGCATTCCCGCCTGTCCGCCGAGGGCGATGGAAGTGCATTTCTGATAGAGTAATGGAAACCCGTTTTTATGGAACCGAGAACGTACCGGCACTGGATTGAAGGCACAGACCTGGTGTCATTCAACGTAGCCGTTAAAGAAACCGACTTATACATTCGCGCTACGGCCAACCTTCAGAGAAAAGCCCAGAGGCTGGTGCTGAAATACCGATACCAGCTGGAGGGTTATATCAAGCAGAACCCTGCTTTCATGACGTCACTTGAGCCCCTCCCTATCCCCAGGTATGCTCCGAAAATCGTCAAGCAGATGGCGCAGGCAGGCCAGGATACCGGGGTTGGCCCCATGGCTTCCGTTGCCGGCGCCATAGCCGAGTTTGTCGGCGGTGAGCTGCTCACCTTCTCGCCGGAGATAATCGTGGAGAACGGGGGCGATATCTATATCAAAAGCCTCAGGAAAAGGACTGTCGGCATATACGCCGGGGATTCACCGTTGACGGGGAAGCTCGGACTGGAAATCAATGCCCAGGACACGCCTCTTGGAATTTGCACCTCATCGGGGACGGTGGGACATTCCCTCAGCTACGGCAAGGCCGATGCCGTGGTTGTCCTTTCGGCCTCGGCTACCCTGGCTGACGCCGCAGCGACGGCTATCGGCAATCGGGTCAAACAGGCCGATGATATAGAAGGTGCCATTAAATTCAGTCAGAGCATTAGTGGTTTAAGGGGACTGGTTATTATCAAAGGTGATAGTATAGGCGTCCGGGGGGAGATAAAGCTGTGTGAAACGTCAGTCTGAATGGTCGGCTTCTGCATTTAACTGCCGATGGTTATCTGCAGTCGATTGATTACCTCGTCCACTCCTTTCAGGGTTGAGACCATGCCCTCAACGGTGCTCCTTATTATCTCACCGGGGAAATCCTTAAGCGGGACATCAGAATTATTCAGGGTTATTTTGACCTGTCCCTCGTTGTCGATTGTAAGCTCCAGGTTCTCTATTTCCCCGGTATCTTTCAGGCTGGCCAAAATGCCGCCGATAACATGGTCAATATACTCCTGGACAAAGTAGTCGAGGTCAACAGGCATATCATTAACGGAAAGGCTTATTCGTCCTGTCATGATACTGTCTCCCCCTGCTCAAAGAATCTAATTCAGCATCTGAATAATGTACTTATAAATTAAAGGCGTCACTTAAAACGAAGCGCAACTACATTGCCCGAATTCAACTGATGGGTTATACGATACAAGTATGATATACTTTTAATGAAGATGCAAGCTATGATTGCTTATGCTACTTTTATCACATAGAGCGAAAACCGGCAGTACCAAGATATATTGACAGGGGCATGATTTAGGTTTATTATCCGTTACACAACACAGGTTTACCAAGTGAAGCGCTATTTATTGATTGAGCAAGGGGAGGTGGTATGACGACGGAGCAGGACAAGACCCTCGGAGCCCTTAAGGCCGCCATCCAGATGGAAATTGATGGCAAGGAATTCTACCTGAAAGCCAGCCAGGCAAGTAATAATGAACTGGGCAAGAAGCTGCTGGTGAAGCTGGCCGCGGAAGAAGATGAACACCGGCAGGTGTTTGAGGAGATTTATAAAAATATCAGTGTCGAGAGAGGCTGGCCCGGTCAGGAATTCCATTCTGACGGCGGCAGAGGTCTGAGGACGATATTTGCCAGAGCCCTCGAGGAAATGGATTCCGGCATAAAGGCTATGCCTGCCGAGCTTGATGCTGTACAGACAGCGATGGCTATGGAGAATGAGACCTATGATTTTTATAAAAGACAGGGCGGCCTGGCCAGCTACGATGCCGAAAGGCAATTCTACGAGGCTTTAGCCGTCCAGGAGGGCGAACATCATAGAGTTCTTCTTGACTATTACGAATTTCTCAAAGACCCGGCGGCCTGGTTTGTGCAGAAGGAACACACGTCTTTCGACGGTGGCTAAAAACGAGGTAAAGGTACTAAAATTTATGACAGGGGTGTGAGATATGCTTGAGATTAAAGACCTATCCGTGGCCGTAGAGGACAAAGAAATCATACACGATGTGAACCTGAACATACAGATGGGCGAGACCCATGTTCTCTTCGGTCCCAACGGAGCCGGCAAAAGCACTTTGCTTATGGCCATAATGGGTTTCCCCAAGTACAGGGTAACCAAGGGCAGTATTGCCTTCAAAGGGAAGGACATAACCAGTTTAACGGTTGATGAGAGGGCGCGGCTGGGCATCGGCATGTCCTTCCAGCGGCCGCCGGTGGTGCGGGGCGTCAAGACCCGTGACATGGTGGCGGCCTGCCTCAAGGGAAGCGGTGATGGGGACACCATTGATAAACTGGCGGATAAGACCGACCTGAGCGAGTTTCTGGAGCGGGACATCAACTACGGATTTTCGGGAGGGGAAATAAAGCGTTCCGAATTGTTGCAGCTGCTGGCACAGAAACCGGAACTAACACTGCTGGACGAACCGGAATCAGGCGTGGACCTGGTGAACATAGTCCTGATTGGCGAGCTGATGAACGACCTCCTGGAGAAGAACTGCCCGATACAGTACCGCAAGTGCATGGGGCTGATTATAACCCATACCGGGCATATCCTGGACTACGTTAATGCCCGCACAGGCTATGTCATGTGCGACGGCACTATCGGCTGTACAGGCGACCCTCACGAGATGCTGGCGACAATCAGGGAGAAAGGTTATGGCGAGTGTATAAAATGCTACCTGGGGAGGGTGCCGACACATGAGTAAAGCAGATAAGTCCGGGAGCTACAAGGATAAGGCGAAAGCGGCTGTCAATAAGACAGCCCCCCTCGGCGAGGACATCGACCTGAGTAAATATGTCAGCTCGGATGATAAGCACGCCTATCGTGATGACCCCTCCCAGTTCCCGGCTAAGGCCAAAGAGCGGATGCTCGGCGCCGGCGTCATGCTCGATGACACCAGCCAGAGGTCGGGCACCTATATCCAGATGGACAATACGCCGGTACACAGTTCCGTCAGTCAGGACGGCGTGGAAGTGATGCCGGTCAGCCAGGCCATGGAGAAGTATGACTGGTTTGCGGAATACTGGTGGCAGGCGGTCGCCGTGGACCAGGACAAGTATACCGCCAATATCGAATTGAACCAGTATAACGGGTATTTCATCAGGGCTCTGCCCGGCCAGAAAACGGTCTTTCCGGTGCAGGCCTGCCTTTACCTGGCTAAAGAGAAACTGGTGCAAAACGTGCATAATATCATTATTGCCGAGGAGGATTCGGAACTGCATATCATTACCGGCTGTACTACGACTACCAAAGAAGAAGCCGGACTGCACCTGGGGGTCTCCGAGTTCTATATCAAGCGGGGAGCCAAGGTTACCTTTACCATGATACACAGCTGGAGTCCGGAAACAGCCGTACGGCCCCGCACCGCCGCCATCATTGAAGAAGACGGACTTTTCATGAGCAACTATCTGCTGATGAAGCCGGTGCGTTCCCTGCAAATGTATCCTACTGCCAGATGCGAGGGTGAAAACGCCACGGTACGATACAACAGTATCATGGTAGCGGGCGAGGGGTCGTCACTGGACGTGGGTTCGAGGGTAATCCTCAATGCCAAGGGCGCCCGTACCGAAATCGTCACCCGCGCCATCACTACCGGCGGGGATATCACCGCCCGCGGTTATATAGAAGGTAATGCACCGGAGGTCAAGGGACACCTTGAATGCCGCGGTTTAATTCTGGGTGAAAAGGGCAATATTCATGCCATTCCCGAGCTTAGAGGGACTTTGCCCGGCATCGACCTGTCGCACGAAGCGGCCGTCGGCAAGATTGCCGAGGAGGAGGTGGAGTACCTGATGGCCAGAGGCCTGACCAGGGATGAAGCTACGGCTACCATAGTAAGGGGCTTCCTCCGCGTAGATATCGAGGGACTGCCGCCGTTACTGAGCGATGAACTCAAACGGGCGGTAGAGGCCAGCGAAAAAGAGGTGATGTAGGCGACCAGGTTTATCGTCCGGGCCTGCCCCAAATTTCTATTAAAAGAAACGAAGGAGGCAGTGACTGAAATGGCAAAGTACGAATGCACCGTCTGCGGCTATGTCTACGACCCGGAACTGGGAGACTCCGAGGGCGATATCGAGCCGGGGACACCGTTTGAAGAATTACCCGAAGATTGGGTGTGTCCCACCTGCGGCGCTCCCAAGAGCGACTTTGAGAAAATAGAAGATTGAGGTGATAAATATGATAGAGAACCTGAGTAAGGAGCAGATAGCAGGAATCCTGGAAACGATACCGGTCGATATAGCTTTCGTTGACGAGAACGACACGGTCAAATTCTGGAATAAACACGAAACGAGAGTCTTCAAACGGCCACCCTCGGTACTTGGCAAGACTGCCCAGGACTGCCACCCGCCGAAAAGCGTGGACAAGGTAAACAGTGTACTGTCTGATTTGAAAGGCGGTAAAAGGGACTTCGTGGAGTTCTGGATAGACCTTAAAGGGAGGAAAATTTATATAAGGTATTTCGCCGTGAGGGATAAAGACGGCAAGTATCTGGGGACACTGGAAGTCGGGCAGGACATCACCGAGATAAAGCAAATCGAGGGAGAGAAGAGGCTGCTGGAGTATTGAGGAAGTTGATAGTTTATATGATAAAGGAAACTCCTTAGCTTTTAACAGCAACCACGGAGGTGACCCATGGAGAAAGAGAAAATAATCGAACTACTGAATACCGACCTCCAGGACGAGCATGGAGCCATTATTCAGTACCTGAGCCATGCCTATGGCATAGGTGAAGGCGAGATGGCCTGTGAGATTGAAGCCGCCGCCCGGGAGGAAATGCGACACCTGGACTGGCTGGCAGAGACGATAGTTGAACTGGGCGGCATCCCCAGTCTGAAAAGGGGCACCATGCGCATGAGCGGTGAATCAGTGCCCGACTGGATGGGGAATAACGTACTGCTTGAAGAAGGTGCTATAGGCCAGTATAAGGAGCATATCGGGGTGATTGATGACCCGAAAATTAAAAGGTTATTAAAGCGCATCCTGGCTGATGAAGAGGCACATCACGCTCAGTTCAAGCACTTCGTTGAGAAATCAAAGAAGGAAGGGATGAAAGATATCCGGGGTGACCGCAAGGACAGTGTCGCCAAGACATTGAACTGGGGCATTGAGCACGAGTACACGGTTGTCCTCCAGTACCTGTTTCACTCGTATATGACCAAGAACCACGAAGCCAAGAAGCAGCTGGAAGACCAGGCTATCAACGAGATGCAGCACCTGGGCTGGCTGGCCGAAGAGGTGATTGACGGCGGCGGCAGTCCGAGAATCGAGCACACCAAGCCTGACCAGTCCACCCGGACGGCCGATATGCTTAAGGCAGATATCAAGATTGAGAAGGAAGTCGCAGCAGCCTATGACAAAGCTGCCAAGGAAGTGGACGATGCCGGCCTGAGGGAACTGCTCATACGGATAAGGGACAATGAAATATACCATATTGACGTCTTTAACGACCTTTTGAAGGAAGAGGAAGGGAAGTAGCGGAGAAATCAGGAGACGAAAAAGGAGCAGGGAAAAACGAAATAAAGTTCACCAAGACTAACGGCTTCACTATCCATACAGGCAATTGAGGAGGTTTATGATGTCTATCGTCTTCTCCAGCGGCGAGCTGATTAACATAGCCATCGGTATCGAGAGGAGGGGAAGTACCTTCTACGACATCATGGCCAAATCGACCGATAATGAAACGACCAGGGCTGTCTTTCAGGACCTGGCCAATATGGAGCGGGAGCATATCAATATATTCCAGGGTATGCTGGGCGAAG
>JAUWYU010000174.1 GCA_030615655.1 Dehalococcoidia bacterium | reverse complement strand
TATTACCATTCAGGTCCTTGTCTACAGGTGGATCGTGAATCGGATGCCTGTTCTGCGGGAACACCCGGATTACAAAGGTGAGCATTAGCAAAGTAAATTTGTTCGAAAGGCAGAAAATAGACAGGTAAGTTCTGCGGAGATGGGGTCAGCAACAGGCAAAAACCCACTTACGCTGAAACCTTGCCGGTTGAGGAAGTCGCCATGGCGACTGTGGCAGGCGAGAGCTTTAGCGCAAGCAGGCCGGGTAGAAATAGATATCATTGAAGGCGGTGGGTTGGGCAATTTTAGTATAAGCCTTAAATGCCGGGAGGGCGGGCCTGGGTGGTAAAAATATCAAAGAGGTGGGGTGCCGGGTTGCTGAGGATAAAACTGCGGGACTAGCCGCCGATGATACTGGGCGGCTTACCTTCGCTAGCCACTCCCCTTGTAGGGTGGGGTGCGGGGGTAAAACTACGGGATAAGCCACCGATGATACGAGGGCGGCTTGCTTTCGCTGACCTGCTCGCCGTCCCTCCGCGACTGTGGCAGGCGAGAGCTTTAGCGCAAGCAGGCCGGGTGGGAAGAGATACAATCGAAGGCGGTGGGGTGGGCACTTTTAGGATAAGCCTTAAATGCCACGAGGGTGGTTTGGGTGGGAAAAGATATCAACGAGGGAGGGGTGGCGGAATAATTCCTTCGGAAAAAACCCTTTTTATGACAATCTCTGCGGCCTGTTCGGGCGTCATCTTCTGCGTGTCCAGCCAGAGACCAAGAGATGACAATTCGGTCTGTATCTCCGAGTAAAGATTAATATAGAAATGGGCCACCGTTTTTTCGGAGCGGTGTTTATCGCGTTCTAATACTACCTCCAGAGGCGGAGCTAGTACAGCCATGGCAATCGGGCGCGCTCTGATTCTGGAAACAAGGTAATCCAGGGATTCACGTTTTGATATGCAATTATCCAGTATCGGGAAGACCCCCGACTCGAAGAAGCTGTCCGCCAGCAATGCCATGTTTCTCTCACGAAGCCTCAATTGACGCTGGACTTCTTCCTCGGGTTTTCCCGGAGGATGAACCCTGCCACCCACTACCAGGTTATGAATCTCATCCCCGTTTATATGTGCGCCTTTCGGGACAGAACCGGCGATGAGCCGTGCGATGGTAGTTTTCCCGGACCCGGGCACACCGTTAACTAACAACACACCAGGCGGAGAATATTTTTCTGCTTCGTTCATCAGATAAGACTTCTTTTAATCTCGATAAAGTGAGCGCGGTGTTTTTCAGCTATTATCTGAACATCCCCATTATATTCTTGGGAATTTTGCCCCGCACCCCCATCTTCATCAGCTTCTGCATCTGGCTGAACTGATTCAGCAGCTGATTAATGTCATGTGTTCTCGTGCCGCTCCCCTGCGCGATACGCCGCTTTCGACTGCCCCCAATAATGTTGGGAGTCTGCCTCTCCTGCGGCGTCATCGAAAGTATCATCGCCTCGACCTTCTTCAGTTGTTCCTCCTGGGCGCCATCGGGCAGCCGACTGGCTATCTTGGACATTCCCGGCAGCATGTCCGCCAGCTGGGCTATCGGCCCCATCTTCTTGATGGCACTTAGCTGCTCCAGGAAGTCCTCCAGGTTGAAACTGGCCGTCTTTACCTTCTTCTGCAGCTCTTTGGCCTTCTGCTCATCGAGGGTCTGCTCCGCCTTCTCGATGAAGGTGAGGACATCACCCATGCCCAGGATGCGTGACGCCAGGCGGTCGGGATAGAAGGGCTCAAAAGCGTCAACCTTTTCCCCGATGCCGATAAACTTAATGGGCACCCCGCTGACCCACCGGATGGATAGAGCCGCCCCACCCCGCGCATCCCCGTCCATCTTGGTCAGGATGAGTCCGGTCAGGCTCACCCGCGCGTGAAACCCCTCGGCCGCCCGCACGGCGTCCTGGCCGGTCATGGCATCCACTACCAGCAGCACCTCGTCGGGTTTCAGAACCTTCTTCACCTGTTCAAGTTCCGCCATCATTTCCTCATCGATGTGCAGCCGACCCGCCGTATCGACGATGACACAGGTAGCCGCCAGCTTCTTTGCCTCGGCCAGACCGTGGGCGCAGATGTCTTTACTCGCTACGCTGGGGCTTTCGTTGTATACCGGGACATCCAGCTGCTTTCCCAGCGTCACCAGCTGCTCGATAGCGGCCGGACGTCGATTATCCGCGGCCACCAGCAGCGGCTTCTGCCCGGCATGCTTCAGGTGAAGCGCCAGCTTGGCCGCCGTGGTCGTCTTGCCGCTCCCCTGCAGTCCCACCATCATAACTACCGAGGGAGGCTGGGACGGTGAAGCCAGCCGACTCTCCCCGTCGCCAAAGGTGGCGATAAGCTCCTCGTTAACGATTTTTATTATCTGCTGGGCGGGGGTGATGCTCTCCAGTACCTCTTTGCCTATGGAGCGCTCCCTTACCCTGCTTACAAAGTCCTTGACCACTTTGAAGTTTACGTCCGCCTCCAGCAGGGCCAGCCGCACTTGCCGCAGGGCATCATCGATATCCTTCTCGGTCAGCTTGCCCCGGTTACTTAATAGGCGATAGACGTTGCCGATCTTTTCACTGAGGACTTCAAACATGACAGTTTAATTGTAAGGTGAGGAGAGCCAGAGCGTCAAGGTGCTTTAGCCCCTCCCCCCAACGTTTCTATCTTTTCCCACCCAGCTTGCCCGCCGTAGCTTTAGCGTAGGCTGGCCGCCATCGCATCATCTACCGCTTATCCCATAGTTTTCCCCACCCCCCAAAGGGAGTAGCCTGCGAAGAGGGGCTGGCGCCCCTCTTCGCTTTTCTCCCCCTCTCCAAACATATTAATCTACGCTGTTCATACCATCTACAGTTTGGAGAGGGGGATACAGGGGGTGAGGTAGAAAAAATACCCCCCCCAACACTTCTTAATGCCCATACAAAGATGCTACAATATCGGTACATTGTACAAATTCCAGAGGAGGAGACAAAAATGGCCGAATTAAAATACGCCAAATACATCGTCACCGAGCTTAAAATACCGGAGGAAAAACAGAAAATAGCCGCTGCTTATTCCAGATATGCCACCCGCATCCTCTGGATGGACGACAACGTCGTGGACGGTGCCTTTCACATGAACACCGCCTGGTACCTTAAAGCCGCCGCCACGCTGGAAGACGCCCCCCACGCCCATGACACCGACGAGATTATCGGCTTCTTCGGCAGCAACCCACAGGACCCCTATGACCTCGGCGGAGAAATAGA
>JAUWYU010000131.1 GCA_030615655.1 Dehalococcoidia bacterium | reverse complement strand
CTGGCTTCAGCCATAGCCCTGGCCGTCATCTGGGAAGTCCCCGAAGGCGCATCCACCTTGCGGTCATGGTGCAACTCTATAATCTCAGCATGGTCAAGATATTTCCCGGCTATCCTCGCCAGGTGCATCATGAGAACGGCGCCCAGCGCAAAGTTGGGCGCGACCACGATGCCAATCTTATTAGCCACGGCTAACCGCTCTATCTCGCTAATATCATCGACCGTAAATCCGGTGGTCCCGATGACCATGTTAACACCGTGCTCAGCACACGTACGCACGGCCGGCATGGTAGCTTTAGCCACCGTAAAATCCACCACGACATCCGGTTGGCAGCTACCGAGGATGGCGTCCAGGCTGGCTGAAAAAGGCACTGTGCCCGAGCCGTCCGGCAGAGCCAGGTGCTCCGCAGATACCTGCAGTTCCACGGCACCTACCAGCTGCGTTTCCGGCTCCTGGCAGACGGCTTTAACCACCTCCTGCCCCACTCTACCTGATGCACCATGCACTACTACCTTAATCCGTTCCATAGCAGAACTCCTCAGAAAAAATTCGGGGAGATTTTAGCGGCGTTCAGCCGGAGGCTGCGAGCCTCCACCAGTGCGGTACGGGCGCTGGCCGCCGGAATAAGGCGGTTTACCCCTGGACGGGTAACCGGATGACGTGCCACCACTTCTCCTAAACGGGTAGTCCGCCGAGGGCGAATCTTCTTCTTTGGCAAATACTGCCCGCCGTGACAGGTTCACTCTGCCCAGATTGTCAATGTTTATCACCTTGACGGTAATCTCATCACCGATTTTGACCACGTCTTCGACCTTACCCACGCGATACTCCTCCAGCTCGCTGATGTGCACCAGCCCTTCTTTGCCGGGGAGTATTTCCACCATAGCGCCGAAGTCCAAGATGCGTGACACCTTTCCGGTATACATATCGCCAACCTCGGCGTCTTTAGTCAGCCCCTCAATGATAGCAATAGCTTTCTGGGTCGCCTCCATATCCGGTGAACCGATGACTACCGTGCCATCGTCACTAACGTCAATAGTGGCCTTGGTCTCCTCAATGATAGACCTGATTGTCTTGCCACCAGTGCCAATAACGGCTCCAATTTTACTCGGGTCGATTTTAATCTTGGTCATTCTCGGCGCGTAAGGACTTACGTCAGGTCGGCTGGCACTGATAGTCTCGTTCATCTTATCAAGAATAAACAGGCGTCCCTCTTTAGCCTGAGACAGCGTCTTCTCAATAATCTCCAGGCTCAAGCCCTTGAGCTTGGTATCCATCTGTATCGCCGTGACGCCGTTCCCGGTGCCGGCTATCTTGAAATCCATATCGCCGTGATAATCTTCCTGTCCCTCAAGGTCAGACAAGACCACAAATTTGCCATCATCACCGGTAATAAGCCCCATGGCTATCCCGGCTACAGCTGTCTTTACGGGTATGCCCGCATCCATAAGCGACAGGCTGCCGGCGCAAACGCTGGCCATAGAGGTACTGCCATTAGAACTCAGAACTTCCGAGACAAGGCGAATAGCATACGGGAAATCCTCATCATCAGGCAGCACCGGTGTCAGAGCCCGCTCGGCCAGGGCACCGTGCCCTATTTCGCGGCGGCTGGTGGAACCGACACGTCTCACCTCACCATTAGAGAATCCGGGGAAATTATAGTGGTGCATGAAGCGCTTGCTGTCCTCGATACCCAGGCCGTCAAGCATCTGCTCTTTACGGGTGGAGCCCAGAGTAGTAATGCTCAACACCTGGGTCAGCCCCCGGGAAAACAGGCCGGAGCCGTGAGTGCGCGGCAGCAGCCCTACTTCACAACTGAGGGGGCGGATTTCGGTCAGGCCACGCCCGCCGATACGCTGCTCTTTATCAAGTATGCGCGTCCTCAGTACATATTTAAGCCTGGTATCAAGAGCCTCAAGGATATCCTTCTCCTGATATGTCTCGCTGAATTTCTCTAAAAGCTCAGCCTTCAGGTCGTCCAGCGCCTGCTCACGCGGCACCCTGTCAGCAATATCAAGAGCCTGAGATATTTTTTCATCGGCAATCCCGGCAACGGCGTCAACCGCCTCCGCATTAAGCTCGCTGGAAGGCACTTCCACCTTCGGCTTGCCTGCCGCCTGTTGCAGTTGCTCCTGCAACCCGATAATATCCTGATTTGCTTCATGAGCAAACCTGATTGCCTGCATAACGATATCTTCTGAGACCTCTCTGGCTCCCGCCTCCACCATAATAATTTTCTCCCTGGCACTGACGACGATGAGGTCGAGCTGACTCTCTTCAAACTGGGCTAATAGCGGGTTTAAAACGAGCTCACCGTTGATATAGCCGATATTAACAGCGCCCACCGGTCCGTCAAAGGGTATCTCGGAGAGTGACAGGCACGCCGAAGCGCCGATAACCGAAAGTATATCCGGGTCATTCTCCTGGTCAGCCGAAAGGACGGTGGTGATTATCTGAATATCGCTGTGCCACTCTTTGGGGAGGAGGGGTCGTATAGGACGGTCTGTCTGCCGACAAGCCAAGGTAGCGTGCTCACTGGGGCGTCCTTCCCTCCTGATAAAACCGCCGGGGATTTTACCAGCGGCATAAAGTCGTTCCTCATAGTCAATGGTCAGGGGAAGGAAATCGACCCCTTCCCTCTCTTCTCTGTTGAAGCACATCGTTACCAGGACGACGGTTTCGCCGTAGCGGATAGTTACCGCAGCGTCAGCCTGCTGGGCGAGCTTGCCCGTTTCGATACTAAGGTCGCGACCACCAACGTCGCAACGAAAAGATTGTGGTTCCAAAGATTTCTCCCTCCATCTAAAAGGCTTTACTTGCGCAGTCCCAGCCTCTTGATTAGTTGATTATACCGCCCTACATCCTCCCGGCTGAGATAAGCTAAAAGCCTTCGCCGCTGCCCGACAAGCTTGAGCAGGCCTCGCTGGGTATGATAGTCATGACGGTTGGCTGCCATGTGGGTCGTTAACTGGTTTATCCGTTCGGTAAGCAGGGCTACCTGCACCTCGGTCAAGCCGGTATCGCCCTCACGAGCCTGATATTTACCGATAATCTCGGCCTTTTTCTCTTTGTCCAAAGTTTTCCTCTTCCACCATATATTATTAGTTTTCAAGGCAAATTATAGCACAGTGGGGGGCGGAAGTAAATTGAGGTGGCGAAATGCGAGCTGAGGACGTCAAATTAACAGTAAACCCGAATAATATATGCGTATTATCCTTCATGTTCAGTTAGGTTATATTCTGTATAATATTGGTCATTGTAAAGATAATAAAGTGATGCTATTATGAGAAACACAGAGTAAATTATTAGGGGTTTATAAGTGAATCTTAGCTTCGATAACGTGGACGAATTCTGTGCAAGCGTAAATCTGGAAGTTGAGACTCCCATTATAGACCTTTCTGGCATAACTTTCCTAGGACCTTATGCGTTGGTGTATTTAGGAATGTTTATTAGGTACCATTTATCCAAAGGGAAGCAGTTTGAGGTGATTATTCCCAACAAGACGAGTGTTCGTAATTATCTTGCACAGCAAAATTTCTGGGAAAGATTTAATTTTGACATAGGAACAATACAAAATGAAAAGTTAAGGAGGTTTTCCAAAAAAACATCACTTAATGATATTGTGGATATAGTGCAACGGCCTGGAATTGCAGAGGAAATAGCTGAGGATGTAAAAAGGGTCATCGTGAGAAATCGCGCCAATATCAATGCCAACCTAGTGACGGAAATAGTATGTGAGTTAATAGATAATTTTTCATGGCATTCTGGGTGCAGTATCGCGGCAATTGCTATGCAATATTATCCTAACTTACACCGAATCGTGTTCGCTGTTGGAGATTGTGGTATTGGTATCCGGTCAAGCCTATGTTCTAATGAACGCTACAGCGCATTTGCAGAATCACCACATCATGAAGTTGCTCTTATGGCTTTTGAACCTCTCGTTTCCCGGCTACCTGAAGGAGGAACAGGGCTAACTGCAGTCAAAGACAACATTAACGAATTAGATGGGCGTCTAATTTTAACTACGGGTAACGGGTATGTTAGAATATATCAAGATCAAGTATATTACGGGGAAATGGCTTACGATTTACCAGGCGTACAGATGGAATTGTCATTACCGGAGGGCTAATTATTTATGGAAATTAAAGCGATAAATATCAATAAACTAGCCCGTCCTTGCATTACAAGAGATAAAGCAAAGGACGCGATTAGTAATCTACGTAAGTATGTCAATGATAAACAGGTAGTGATTGATACCAATAGTGTTGAATTGATTTCTTTGTCGTTCTTAGATGAGCTTGTTTTTTGGATAGTTCGTTCAGGACTCATGCGTCGAGTAATATTTCGCGTAGATGATCCTATAATCTACGATAAATTAGCACATATTGTTGCATTTCGCCAAGTGGTCATCCTGTGCCAATCTAAAGATAACGAAGTACACGAGGTAATACCAAAGGCGTCCACATCTTACAATCCAAAATTCATACCAAATAAATCGTTGAAACGTTAAGCCGGTGAGCATAACCTTTTATTACCAAATTCATCAGTTCTTTATGCTCAATTAAAAAATGCAATTCCTTGGCGCGTCAGGAAAAGCCAAAGATACAGCTTGTATTGTTAAATAGAAATTCCGGTTATACATTAACCCGGTGTAAATCTGCGAGAAAGACATTGATTTCTCGCTGGGAATACAATTCAATGACTGATGCATGATGCGGGATTTCTTCAAGAGATTGACCTACGCGTTTATAACGGCGCCAGTTCATGATGATATAAAAAAGCAACGATTCCCGGCTCAGGAAAGAATTGCGAAAGGTCTCGTAGCTATGGCCCCACAAAGGTGTGCG
>JAUWYU010000190.1 GCA_030615655.1 Dehalococcoidia bacterium | reverse complement strand
ACCATGATAATAAAGACAAGAGTCTTCGAAATGGCCAATGGCAAATACCACAACCTGTCCGACCTGGCCAGGGCTATGGAACTGTCAGTAAGCCAGGTTTATCGGGTTCGTGAAGGTAAACGCGGCATTAACGAGAAATTTATCATCGGCGCCAAAATGGCCTTCCCCGATTCCAAGCTTGACGAGCTTTTTTACTTCAATTCCGGCCAATCTTCCGGCGATATGATGGATACGGCCGTCACCAGCCGCTACAATCGTATAGTTCAGCGATTAACCGCCCTGGACTTCTAAAGATATTCTAAATTAAACCGGCCCCTAAATCTCGATATCACCCGGCTCGATTTTACGAAGGTCATCCATGCTTTCCAGATGGTCGACGTAAACCACTCCATTCAGATGGTCTATCTCGTGCTCCAGCGCCTGGGCCAGCAGCCCTTCCGCTTTTATCCGTATTTCCTTCCCGCTGAGGTCACGCCCCTTAGCCGTAACCGTTTCGGCACGATTAATCTGCCCAACATAATCGGGGACACTGAGGCAGCCCTCCGTTACCTGGCGCTCGCCCTTCCTGCGCACTATCTGGGGATTTATCAGGATGATGTCTTCTTCATCAGGTATACCGATAACGGTCACGCGCAGGGAGACGCCCACCTGGTTGGCGGCTAACCCCACCCTACCGGCGTCGGCGTGCAGTGTCTCGCGCATATCGGCCACCAGTTTCTTAATGGAATTATCAATTGTCCTGACCCGCTTTGCCTTCTGTCTCAATACCGGGTCGGGCAGAGTCCGTATGGGAAGAATCGCCATTTAATTCTCCAGATGAATAATTTCCGGCCAATAGCCTCTCTAAGTTTACTCAAACCAGACTCATCGGGTCAATATCTATCGTCCAGCCCTGGGGAAAAGAAACCGGCGACAGAAAATCGGACAGCTCAGAGCCGCGAAGTATCAGCTGCCAGCGGAACCTGCCCCGCAGGCGGTGGGTAAAGGCCGGAGCCGGGCCAATCAGACTTATATTCCCTGTTCCCCTGGCATCACTCTCCTCAATGAGCAGGTTCTTCATCTTCTCTGCCTCGCGCTGGCAGATAGCATCATTGGTATGGGCATAAACAAGCCGGGCCAGCCGGGTAAAGGGAGGATTATGAAGCTGGTGTCGGTAGGCAATCTCCTGCTCATAGAAAGAGGCGTAGTCGTGTTTAGCCGCTGCCTGTATAGCATAGTGCTCCGGGGAGAAGGTCTGTATGATAACCCTGCCCCCTGATGGGCCGCGCCCTGCCCTGCCGGCGACCTGACTCAGCAGCTGAAATGTCCTCTCACCGGCGCGGAAGTCGGGCAGGTTCAGGCTGGTATCGGCACTGACCACTCCTACCAGGGTAACCGAAGGTATATCCAGTCCCTTGGCCACCATCTGGGTGCCGATAAGAATTTCAACCTCACGATTACGGAATCTATTCAGTATTTCCTCATGTGAAGACTTCCGGCGGGTAGCATCACTATCCCAGCGCAGGTGTCGGGCACGGGGGAATGTATAACCCACTTCCTGCTCCAGTTTCTGGGTGCCGGTGCCGAGAAATTTCATCTGGCGGCTGGAGCAATTAGGGCAGACCTGGGGAATCGGTGCCTTGTAGTTACACTGGTGACAGGTCAGGATATCCCCGGCAATATGGTGCGCCAGCGGCACCTCGCAGCGCCGGCAGCGAAGAACGAAGCCGCACCTCCGACATTGAATAAAAGTAGCCCCGCCCCGCCGATTGAGAAACAGTATCACCTGCTCCTGGCGGGCTACGGCCTCATTTATCGCCTCTCCCAGGGACCGACTGAAAATGCTGCGGTTCCCTGCTCTGAGTTCGTCTCTCATGTCCACTACCTCAACCTGCGGCAGGACCGCCCCCTCACTGGGGACAACCCTCTCCGGTAAACTGAGTAGTTTATAATCTCCATTGCGCGCTTTATAAGAAGTCTCGACGTCGGGAGTAGCACTGCCCAGGACCACCACTGCCCCGGCCGACTCCGCCAGCCTTATCGCCACATCACGGGCATGGTAGTGAGGCACATTATCTTGCTTGTAGGTCCACTCATGCTCTTCATCTATGACAATCAGGCCCAGGTCCGGCTGCGGGGCGAAAATGGCACTGCGGGAACCGATAACGACATCAAACTCACCCTTCCGGATGCGGTGCCATTCATCAAATTGCTCCCCCAGCGAAAGCCTGCTGTGAAGTACGGCTACCCTGTGGGGAAAGCGCGAGGCGAAGCGCTCGATGGTCTGCGGGGTCATGGCAATCTCCGGCACCAGGACGATTCCCTTTTTGCCCAGACTTACCGCCTCGGCCAGCGACTGCAGGTATATCTCGGTCTTGCCGCTGCCGGTAACCCCGTGGAGCAGGAAAACGCCGGGTGATGCGCTCGCGCCGGC
>JAUWYU010000201.1 GCA_030615655.1 Dehalococcoidia bacterium | reverse complement strand
GCTTTAGCCAGTTCATCAATCGTGGGGAACTCGTTAGCCAGGATTTCGGCCATCTCAGCGCCGACGTGTTTAATACCTAGGGCGAAAATGAGCCTGGCCAGGGGCCGGTCTTTACTGTTTTCAATGGCGTTCAGCATGTTGTCGACGCTTTTTTCTGCCATTTTCTCCAGACTTAAAAGTTCTTCCTTCATATCCTTCAGATAGTAAAGGTCAGCGGCGTTCCTGACCAGACCTTTCTGAAGTAACGTAGCACTGAGGTTTTCCCCGATGCCGCGGATATCCATCGCCCCCCGGGAGGCGAAGTGCTCAATGCGCTGCTGGGCCTGGGTGGGGCAGGCGGCGTTAGCGCAGTAGTACATGACCTCACCTTCGGGCTTGATGACCTCACCGCCGCACTCAGGGCAGGCGGGTTGTCCTTTCTCGTTCTCGGGCAGCTTTTCCAGGAGATTGAACTCCTTTTCCTGCCCGGTGCGCTTACTTACAATCGGCCCAACGACCTCCGGTATTACCTCACCCGCCCTCTGGACGGTGACCGTATCGCCGATGCGTATATCCTTGCGCCTGATATCGTCTTCATTGTGCAGGGCTGCCTGCTTGATGGTGACGCCTCCCACCGAGACCGGCTGCAGGATAGCGTAGGGGTTAAGGGTGCCGGTCCGGCCGACGCTGATGTCGATGTCAGCCAGACGGGTGGTGCCCTGAACCGCCGGGAACTTATAGGCAATCGCCCACCTTGGCTCGTGCCCGACATCCCCGAGCTGCCCGTGTAAATTCAGCTGGTTTATCTTGATTACTATGCCGTCGGCTTCGTACTGGAGGCTTTCTCTTTTCTCCTCCCAGGTACGATAATACTCTTCGACCTCTTCGATGCTGTTAAGTCGGCGGTTGTTGGGATTCACTTTGAAGCCGAGCGACTTCAGGTATTCCATAGTTTCCCAGTGGGTTCGGGGGACTTCTCTGCCCCCGGCATAGCCCAACATGTAGATGAAAATGTCCAGCGGCCGCCGGGCAGTGATTCGGGAATCGAGCTGACGCACCGAGCCGGCAGCAGCGTTTCGCGGATTGGCAAAAAGGGGCAGACCTTCCTCCGCCCGCTCCTGGTTGAGTTTGTGAAATCCTGTTTTAGAGAGGTAGACTTCTCCCCGCACTTCGAAGCGGGGTGGGGCGTCCCCGGGTACGGAGAGGGGCAGGCTCCGGATGGTCCTCAGGTTCTGGGTGATGTTCTCTCCCCGAAAGCCATCACCGCGGGTGGCTCCGGTAACCAGCTGGCCGTTAACGTAGGTGAGGGCTACGGCTAAACCGTCAATCTTGTGCTCAACGACGAAATCAAACGGCGAGCCGCCGACGAGCTTTAGAGTCCGTGTGTACCAGGCCGATAGCTCGTCTCCGGCGAAGACGTTGCCCAGTGACAGCAAGGGCAGGGGATGCTCCACCACGCCGAAAGCCTCTACCGGGGCGGCGCCAACGCGCTGTGTCGGGGAGTCCGGGGTCAGGAGCCGGGGGTATTGCTCCTCCAGCTGCTTCAGCTCCCGCATTAAATCATCGTATTCGGCGTCGCTGATTTCCGGGCTGTCCAGGACGTGGTATCGGTGGTTATGATGGTTGATTTCAGCCCTCAGTCGCTCGATTCTCGCCTTTGCCTCGTCAGGATTGGCCACGCAATAACCCCATCTATAACTTATTTCCTAAAGTATAGCACAGGGTGTCATTGTGAAAAAGATAGGGTGTGTTCGTTCACTTCAACGATTTCCGGTTATATATTAATTGACCAGCGTGAACTCTATTATATCCCCATCCCGCAGACCGAGAGTACCGCGAAGATGGT
>JAUWYU010000095.1 GCA_030615655.1 Dehalococcoidia bacterium | reverse complement strand
ATCAATGACGATGAGCTCCCCGAATCCGGCGTCATCCCCATATCCGTCGGCAATCAGCTTGGCTGCCTCCAGTACGGCCGAGGGTGTCGGCATGATAACGTCTTTGATGATTGCCTTGGCTCTGGCGATGCCCTTGGCCTCGATGATGTTCTTCATGAATAGCTCTCGTATTTCCTTGTAACATGGAGCTACATCCAGTACGCTCACCTCGGGCATGACATTCTTGGTATACAGAACATTTTTATCGTTACCCCTGAAGATAGCCCTGATTTCATCATAAGCTGTCTTATTACCGGCTATTATGATATTGGTTACCGCCCGGCTGGTACGGGAGACCACCTTCGCATTATGAATGATGACTTGCTCGTCTCCCCCGTCCGTTCCACCCGATAGCAGCACTATATCGGGAGCTAAAGCCTCTATCTCCTTGACTTCCTCCTGGGTAAGCTTGTATGAATAGCAGCCTATCACCTTGGCACCGGCTCCCAGTGCGGCCTGATT
Organism: Dehalococcoidia bacterium; assembly: GCA_030615655.1. Lineage (GTDB taxonomy): Bacteria > Chloroflexota > Dehalococcoidia > Dehalococcoidales > RBG-16-60-22 > JAUWYU01. The sequence continues at coordinate 5,669 of JAUWYU010000095.1, read as the reverse complement.
GGCCGCTTTACTGGTGAGTCCCGGCACGAAACCGGCGCAGACCATGCGTAAACCGCCGCCGGCGCTGCTGCAGGCTAGGGCTTCCCGCTCCTCGATGTCGCCTATACCGGTATTTGCCTCAATCTTCTTTAGGGCTTCCCCCAGTCCCGTAGTAATATCACTCTCTACGGTTGAGGGAACCCGGGCCACCGCCATGACCTCTACCTTATCGAGGTTAACCGCAACAACCTTGGTAAATGTGCTTCCGAAATCAATCAGCAGTCTTATATCATCCATCGGTTATCAATACCGTAGTAATTTTTCCGACTACATCTTACCTTTCGCCTTGAGGTCTTTCTTGAGGTCGCTCTCAATCACCGTGACGATATCCGTCTCGGGCGGGTAGACCCGGTCGAATCCCAGTTTCTTAAACCTCGGTTCGACCTCCTTCGGGTCATACCTGCCTATCACCAGGTTACCGCCGATATAAAGGAGCATATCACCCAGTCCGGCCTCCATCCGTTTCTCATTAAATCCTTTCAGGTCCAGCTCAGCCATGCCGTAAAGTGAAGTCATCAGGATAGCATCCGCATTCGTTTCCTGCGCCACGCTGATAAACTCCTCCGGAGATACCTGCATGCCCAGTGCCACGACATTGAACCCGGCATCCTTCAGCGTGCGGGAGACGATTTTGGTGCCGATGACATGCGCATCCATGCCCACTGTCCCGGTTATGATTGTCGCTGCTTTCTTCAATCGCTTCTCCTTCCGGGCTTATTATACTTGGTCAATCGGAGAGGTTACTTATCATAAGGGGGTATGCCCACTATTTTCCCTTTGCTGAGACTCCACAGGTCCTTGACGGCGGTATGGTAATCCGTTTTTCTCCCCTCCAGCTTTTCCCTCTCCGCCACTTTCTCGCGGTGGAACTCCTTAATTTCCTCCGGTATGGGAAGATTGCCGAACTCGAGGTACCGGCAGGCTCCTCGGGCATCCCTTACCCCCAGTACTTCATCTTTAACGTTCACGTTGGGACTCCACGGCGAATCGAGGACTCCGGACTCGACGGCTTTTATCGTACCGTCGACGATATCACCATCGCCGAGTTCAATTATTCTATCGAGTATCGCCCTTACCTCGATTTCAGTCACTCTCTCTTCCGTGTCTATGTCTTTAACATCGATTTCTATCTTCTGTTCCCGCACCACGTCGAAAATCCATTTAGCCGCCCGGTAGCTTATCGTATTGGTATCTTTAGAAGGAATGCCGGCCCCCTCGTCAATACTCCGCAAATCCACGGCGTTACTCTTTGACAGCGCCCCCACCATCGATACATAGGTGAGGTAAGCAAAGGCGCCTCCCAGGTCCATGGCGACCGGGAAGAGAGGGGTCTGGGCGGGACAGGTACCGGTAATCATGGCATCCTGATAACCGAACTTGTCCAGGTACTCCCTGATGAGTCTTGGAGTCAGTCTTATCCAGGCTAAATCCTGCACCATATTCCCCATGCAGGGTACCAGCGGGTATAAAGCCTTCTGACCCTGCTCGGCTGCTGTAACGGCTTCGATAATCTGGCAGACTATATTGACGCTCAACGGGAAAGGTGCGCTGGGCAGCCATCCGTGGAGGTCGGTGCACAGTATCACCCCTCTATCGGCGTACCAGCCGACTATTCTCATGCCGTTCTGGCTATGTTCGACAAGCTGCTGTATTGTCATATTTTTAGAATAGCTGCCGAAGCCCAAAAAACCGATACCTGCGTTGAACGTTGTTAAACCTGAAGCAATGCCAATTTCCCCGCCGGCTCCCCGGGGACTGAAAGCGGCATCGATGCTCTCGACGAGCTTTCGGGTCTTCTTCACTCCGTAGTTAATGATGGGATACCCGTTCAGCAGCGGCTTGCCGGTCCTGTAACACTCCTTTAAAATATCCTCTACCTTCTCGTACTGGCCGGCCCGTGTATAACTGTCGGTTGTCACCGGGATGAGAACCACGCCTGATTCTCTCAACGACTGGCAGAGCTCTATCATATCTTCGAGTATCGGCGTTCCGGCTCTGGGGAAGACACTCATCCTGCCCTCTTCGCGCAGCTTGGCCATCACCTTCCACCAGATTTTACTGTCGGGCAGGCTCTTCTGGTAGGCCACCGCCTCGTCGAAATCGACCTCCTTGCCGGTCGGCCACCTGTCCAGCTCCTCTCGCCTCTTCTTCATCAGGAGGTCATCATCTATACGCTTATTTCTGACTCTGAGCTTCTTCATCGTTCCCTCCGTCATTACCTGAAGATAAGAATGTTGCCGCATGTGACGACAGTGGTTGTCCTCCGGCGGCATATATAATCTGACCCGTAACATAGTCCGAAAGCCCCGACGCCAGGAATAAGGCAGGCCCGGCGATATCCTCCGGTGTACCCATCCTCCCCAGGGGTATTTCCTTTTTGCTCAACGCCTTGAAAAAAGCATCTCTATCCGGCCCTGGCGGCATCAGAGCATCCCAGAACGGTGTTTCAATGGGCCCCGGGACGATGGCGTTCGCATAAATATTAAAGGGGGCCAGTTCAAAAGCCAGGTTCAGCGTCAACCCCAGGACTCCTGCCTTAGCCGAATGATAATGAAGAACGGAAACAGACGGACTAACGGCACCCATGGACGAAACGTTAATAATCTTGCCGTATTTATTCTTTTTCATATGGGGAATAACTGCCATGCAGACCAGAAACGCTCCCTTCAGGTTCACGTTTATCACTTTATCCCAGTCCTCTTCATTCGCCGTGTCGGTATTTCCCCCCTTTGCCCCCGTGACCCCTCCCGCATTATTGACCAGAATATCAATTTTCCCGAATTCTTTTATGGTCTTGGCCACCATATCCTGCACTTCGGCGTTTTTGGATATATCGGCTTTAACCGCCAGCGACTTCCGGCCCAGAGCCGCGACCTCATCCGCTACTTTTTTAGCGCCTTCTATGTGCAGAGCATTTACCACTACATCGCAGCCTTCCTCGGCAAATTTGAGGGCGATACCTCTACCCATTCCCTTGGCGCCTCCGGTAACAATAGCCACCCTGTTCTTAAGTAACACCTTTTACCTCCCTGTGATTATATTTCATATTCGGTCCCTGATAATAGTGGAGTGCACCCCTGTGATTGGACAGAAAGGCTTGGGAGCCTCTGGCGGGTAATCCATTGCTCTTCCTGGCTTTATGGAGCGGGAGAAGGGATTCGAACCCTCGACTTTCTGCTTGGGAAGCAGACGTTCTGCCTCTGAACTACTCCCGCGAAAAACGTCTTAATTTTAGCCCAAAAGATGACTGTTGTAAAGAACCCCTCCAATTTTTCTGGAAATCGGCGGCTGGTGTGCCGGCGCGTACCGCCGCCCCGAAATGCCGACTGCAAAATATAATATTTGACTTTTTATCTGCCCATTGATATACTGCCTTAACGAGTAACCTTCCAGACAGGAAAAAACGAACGAATCACAACTATTTTGAAGTGTCATTAAAAAACTAAGGAGGAAAAGTTATGTCCGGAGATTTAGTCAATCTGTTAGCCGATTTGAAGGAAGGAGAAGTTATGGGACTGGTCAAGCAAAGGCTTGATGCTGGCGAGGAACCCATAAAAATCCTGGAGGATAGCCGGAAAGGTATGGAAATTGTCGGCCAGCGCTTCGCCGACGGTGAGTACTTCCTGCCGGAGCTTGTCTATTCCGGCGAGCTTCTCAAGCAGGTAACCGAGATGGTTAAACCGCATCTGACCGGGTCGGCTACCCGGACCAAGCGTCTGGGCAAGGTTGTCATCGGCACGGTAGCCGGGGATATTCATGATATCGGCTTGAACATCGTTGACTTCATGCTGGATGTCAACGGTTTTGAGGTTTACAACCTGGGCGTCGATGTTCCCGTCGAGGCATTCGTGGCGAAAATGAAGGAGACCGGAGCCCCGGTTCTGGGGTTGAGTGGATTCTTAACCCCCGCCTTTGACGCTATGAAAGAGACGGTAGAAGCTCTTGAAAAGGCCGGCCTGAGGGATAAAATGAAAATCATGATCGGCGGCGGCCAGATGGACGATGAAGTCAAGAAATATGCCAGGGCCGATGCCTACGGTAAGGACGCCATGGCAGCGGTATCTCTGGCAAAACAGTGGATTGGGGCCAGTTGACCATGGAAAAGCAATGGGCGGAGTTAACTCCCGATGAAAAACGGGAAGAGCGGTTCAAACGCTGGCTTTCTCCCCGGGGTGTTACCTTCTCCAGCCCGGAAGCCGAAAAGGCATATAAGGAAAGGGTAACCAGGTTAATCAGGGCCCTTAAGGTGCAGGAACCCGACCGGGTTCCCTGCATTCTGCCTGCCAGCAATTTCCCGGCATACTACGCCGGGACAGACCTCCGTACCGTCATGTATGATTACGATGAGCTTAAGCGTGCCTGGCTCAAATTCCTCCACGAAATAGGCGACCAGGATACATTCTTTGGACCCGTCATGGTCCCTCCGGGAAGAGCCCTGGAAGCCGTCGACTATAAATTATACAAATGGCCCGGCCACGGGCTAGCTGGCAATACCACGACGTATCAATGCGTTGAAGGTGAGTATATGAAGGCGGATGAATATGACGACCTCATCAAAGACCCGTCTAACTTCTGGCTCAGAATCTATCTGCCGCGCGTGTTCGGGGCTTTTGAGCCTTTGCGCAATATCCCCCCCTTTACGACTATTGAAGAAATAGCCATTATGTCTTTCGTGCCTTATGGCCTCCCCGATGTTCAGGCTGCCTTTGAGGCTCTATTAAAGGCCGGCAGGGAAAGCCTGAAGTGGGCAGCTGTGGTCGGTGAAGTAAGCCAGGAAGCACTGGAATTGGGATTCCCGGGCATAATGTCGGGCCTCGCCAAGGCGCCCTTTGACACCCTCGGCGATACGCTCAGAGGGACGCAGGGGATTATGATGGACATGTTCCAGCGGCCAGCCAAGCTCCAGGAAGCCATGGAAAGAATAACACCCCTGACCATTGATTCGGCACTATCTTCAATAGGTCCCTCAAGTGCCCCGATAATAATGATGCCGCTGCACAAAGGTGCTGACGGCTTTATGTCCGAAAAGCAGTACGAGACCTTCTACTGGCCCACCCTGAAGAAGGTTGTCATGAGCCTGGTCAACGAAGGTATCGTGCCGATACTATTTGCCGAGGGTAGCTACAACAGGCGCTTGGATATTATCAAGGAACTGCCGAAAGCCTCGGTAGCATGGTATTTTGACCAGACGGATATGGCCAGGGCCAAGGAAGTCCTCGGCGGCAAAGCCTGCCTCATCGGCAACGTGCCCACTTCGCTGATAATGACCGGTACGCCGCAGCAGGTTAAGGAACACTGCCGCAAGCTCATCGAGGTCTGCGGCCCGGGCGGCGGTTATGTACTGGCCGGGGGAGCCAACATTGACGAGGGTAATCCGGACAATCTGCGCGCCATGATGGAAGCCGCCAAAGAATACGGCGTGTATAAATAAAAAGCAATAAGTGTTTGTCCGGCTAGCAGCGCTTGAAAGCGCTCTTTTTTTAAACTGAGGCTAGCTGTGTCAGGAAAGGATTTAAATGGAAAAAGAGTGGGCAGCTATGACTTGGCAGGAAAAGCGTGAGGAGAGGTTAAAGAAGTGGCTTTCACCGCCTGATGTAAAATTCTCCAGCCCGGAAGCCGAAAAAGCCTAC
>JAUWYU010000125.1 GCA_030615655.1 Dehalococcoidia bacterium | reverse complement strand
AGACGCTAAAAAGGAAAGTGGCGTAAAAATTTGAAACACGGCGTAAGACAGGCCGAAAAGTATTAGTGTCTGCACAAAGCCGCGTGATACACTGGCGAAAAATTTACCGAGGAAAAGCTGACCTACGCTGAGTCGGGTGGTGAGCAACCGCTCCAGGGTTCCCTTGCGGCGCTCCTCAACGATAACCCTGGCGGCCATCGCTATGGCGAAGAGGACATACATGGTAACGATACCGGGAAGGAACTGATTAACGAAGTCAGGGCTGCCGCCTAATACATCTTCCCTGACCTCCACAACAGGCTCGTCGCGTTCCCTGCCCAGGAACTCCTGCACGGTCAACTCAATGCGGTCTTCGGCGATACCCTTTCCCTGCAGATTCTCGTTAACCTCACGGCGTACCTGGAATTCCCGGTTTATCTCCTCAGCCACACCACGAACCATGCTCGCGACAATCTGGCCCTCCTGCCCACCATTTCCCCTCTGCCTAAAAACCAGTTGAGCTCTATCTCCAGAGGTCAACGCCTCCGAGAAGCCCCCGGGTCTATAGAGGACCAATAATACGTCAGACCTTTCCAGCTTGGTATCTGCCTCAGACGGTGTCAGTATCTCAACGTCAACACCTTCTACTGCTTCCAGCTGTTCCAGTAAAACCGAGGAATAAGTGCCTTCATCCTCGTCAACTACGTAAGCCGTAGTTTCGAACAGCGTCTGCCCGCCAAAGGCACCATAAATCAGGGCAAAAGTGACTACCGGCAGGAGCAAGCTAAAGGCAAGGTCGCCCTTATCCTGCAGATACAAACGAACTTCATTCAGAGCAATATATAACGCTCGCTTCATATTCTGCCTAGTCGCGCAGGCTCCGTCCGGTAAGTTTCAGGAAAACGTCCTCCAGGGTAACCTGCTCCGGCGACCCAATTTCCCCTTTGAGTTTATACGGCGTATCCATCTTAATTATCTGGCCGCCATCCATAATAGCGACGCGGTCGCAGAGGCGGTCAGCTTCTTCCATATAATGAGTTGTGTAGAGGACCGTTATGCCCTTGTCCCGCAATCCCATAATAGTTTCGTAGATATTATTCCGCGACTGCGGGTCAATACCGACTGTCGGCTCATCCAGGAAGAGAAGCTTAGGACTACCCATAAGGGCAATAGCCAGATTAATACGACGCTTCATCCCACCGGAGAACTTGGCCACTTTTCCCCCGGCTCTATCCACCAGCCCCATCAGCTCCAGATAAGTCATTGCCTGGGCGTGTGCATCTTTACCACTCAATCCTGCCATCCGACCGAAAAAGACCATATTTTCAATTGCGGAAAGGTCTTCATAGAGGGCTAGCTCCTGCGGACAGACGCCGATGATATTGCGAACCGCTTCGGCATCCTGTCGGACGGAATGCCCCCCAATTGTAATCTCGCCGCTGTCGGGTTCCAGAACCGTGGATAGCATACGTATCGTCGTCGTCTTACCGGCACCGTTGGGCCCCAGCAGTCCGAAGATTTCGCCCTTGCCGATAGTAAACGAAACGCCATTGACGGCTCTCTGTTCATTGAAACTCTTATGAAGGTCTTTTGCTACCAGGAATTCCTCAGCCATAGACTTGCCCCCGCTTTCCCTTGCTAATATTGAGGTATTATGATATTAACCCGTATCATACAGCCTCAGTACAAAGTTAGCAAGCCATTATTAATTAAAAATACGAATGAACGAGGCCCCCTACTTAATGGAGGCCTCGCCCATTGTCTTCTTCTTTATGTCTGATCTACGGCCAGAGCACCTTGGCCACGTCGTCCAGGCCGAGTTCCAGCAGCTTCTTCTTGCTCGGCTTGCCCGAATTGATATCCCAGTCCATAGCCTCCAGGTATTCATTAAAGTGCTCTGCTTTGTCCACGGTTACCCCGGCACGGGGGCCTTCCGTCTTTGGAGGGATGCCCATCATCCTGTCAGGGAATTCCCAGGGCGATGCCAAACCCTCGCGAACATTAAAGGCCTGGCGCATCGTCTTTATCCTCTCCCCGGTCTTGATTAACTCCTCCCTCGTGATATCCCAGCCAGTGATTACTTTTAAAGCCTCCATGAAATCGTCCCAATGGCCATAACCATCTCCGATGACTATCATGCAGACCCCGGAGGCATTATATGCATTGGTCAAGTTGCTGCCGATGTTGTGCGGTACGCCCCGCCCCTTCAAGGAGTTGTGGTCAAACTCAGGCAAAGCCCCCGGTGGAAGCGGACCTTCCCCTCCCTGGGTATGACGGGCCGGGGTCGGTTCCGTTCCATAGCCAATAGCAAAATGAGGACCGCCCCTCGAATCATGGGCCGGTACTTCCTGTCCCTCTATGTGCATGGCATATTTCTCGGAGCCCTTGCCGATTTTCTTAGCAGCTTTCTTGACGCCGTCGGCGATAACGTCGCCAAAACCTTCTCGTTTGGCCAGCTTTTCCGTCATAGCGATTATCGATTTATGATTGCCCCAGGTCATCTCCAGGCCGTCGGTGTCTCCTCTGGTGATAATACCATTCTCGTAGCACTCAATGGTGAAAGCGATACAAGCCCCGGCCGATATGGTATCCAGCCCGTAGCGGTTGCAGATATCATTAGCCTGGATTATCGACGCCAAGTTGTTATTGAGACAGTTAGAGCCGAACATGGCCAGCGTCTCGTACTCGGGTTTGTGGGCACCCGCCGCATACTTATACTCGCCGGTTCCCGCCTTCATGATCCCGCCGCAGCCGATGGGACAGTGCCAGCAACCGAACCCCCTTTCTACTTCCGCTTTGACAGGTTCAGCACCGATATCCTTATAACTCGTAAAGTCGACAACCGCGGCACCCCCCCAGTTCTTCGTCGGCGCATCGTCAACCTCGCAGCACATGTTAAAGAGAAACGAAGTCCCGAATTCCCCCATAAACTGGACATTCGGGCCCATATTCGCCAGGTGCCTCTTTCTCATCTCACTGGCCTTCTGGGCATCGGCAACAGGCACCTTCATGCTACCTTTCACAGCTATTGCCTTGAGTTTCTTGGAGCCCATCACGGCGCCCAGACCAGAACGACCGGCCGCCCGCCCCTTGTTGTTCATCACCGCAGCCACGAGAGCAACCTTTTCACCTGATGGGCCGATGCAAGCTACCTCCAGGTCCTTGCCGTGTTCTTCTCTAAGTATATCCTGGGTCTCGAAAGAATCCTTGCCCCATAGATTGGAGGCGTCCCTTATCTCGGCTTTGCCGTTATCAATATAGAGATAGACCGGCTTGTCCGATATGCCGGTAAAGAACACCGCATCGTATCCAGAAAACTTCAGATTGGGACCGACATTGCCGCCAGAATTGGCATCACCCCAGCCACCCGTTAAAGGTGATTTCCCCACCATTACGTACCTGGAACCCCCGAGGGCGTCGGTACCGGTGAGCACGCCTGTGGTAATACCTAGAATGCTATCCGGTCCCAGTGGGTCAACGCCAGCTTTCTGCCGGCTGAACAGGACTCTGGCGCCCAAACCATAGCCTCCCAAAAAATCTCGGCCAACCTTCTCATCGAGCGCCTCCTCCTTTAGCTCTTTTCTGGAAAGGTCTACCCACAGCATCTTTCCCATAAATCCTCGTGCCATAGTTTACCTCCTTGCTTTTTTTATCCGGAATTACTGTTACCTGAATAGAATCGGGCTGTCCACATTAACTATTTCGTAATATTGCACATCCGCCCAAAGATTGTCAAACATTTCATCAATAGCGACATACTGAAAAGAGGAATTGACGTTAATCGTGCTTAGATGTAAAATCAGTCCCAGTTGCACGGTGCGGATCCAGGGAGGCAGCAGTGACGACGAATAAGGTATTCAGCAAACGCGACGAGGCGGTAGTCGATATTTTCGACCCATTTGAAGATTTTAAGGGAATAGAGCTATAATGCCTTGCTACGCCGTTTAGTAATTTAACAGGAGGCAGATATGTCACCGATACTACAGGATAAAGTAGCCATCATCACCGGAGCCGGCCGCGGCCTTGGGAAAGCTTTTGCCTTGAGGTTCGCCGAGGAAGGCGCCAGATTGCTGTTGCCTGATATCAGCCCGGAGCGGGCTGAGGGCACGGTAAAGGAGATAAAGGCCAAAGGCGGGGAAGCCACCGCCATGCTGACCGACATCTCCGAAGAAAAAGACACGCTAAAGATGGCCGAGGAGGTCATACGACTTTACGGCAGGGTAGATATCCTGCTCAATAACGCCGCCATGTACTACGGCGTCGGGCGGCGGGAGTGGGATGCCTGGACGGTGGCAGACTGGGACCGTATGTTCGAAGTGAATGTCCGAGGGACTTACCTGTGCTGCAAGGCAATCGCCCCCCTCATGGTAAAGGCGGGCAGGGGCAAGATTATCAATATTGCCTCGGACGTCTTCAAGGTGCCCGGAGCTGTTAACCTTCTGGCCTACGCCTGCAGTAAGTCGGCCGTTTACACGCTGACGCAGTGCCTGGCCAGAGCCCTCGGCCCCTCGGGCATCAACGTCAACAGTATCGGCCCGGGATTCACGGCTACCGAGGCCAGCCTGGGCCAGGACGGCAATAAACAGTCCTTCGAGACTACTATCGACTTGCAATGCCTGAAGCGCCGCGAGGAGCCATCCGACCTGCCCGGCACGGCCGTATTTCTGGCTTCGGCAGACTCGGATTTCATCACGGGGCATTATATCGTTGTCAACGGCGGCAGCGTTCTGGTATGAAGATTGACTAATGTTGTTCTCTGTCGAATAAAATAAATAAGGAGGTAATCCTATGTACAACGGCGGGTACACAGGTAAGATACTAAGGATAGACTTAAGTAACCAGTCGGCCAAGGAAGAAGCGGTCTCTGAAGAACTGGCTAAGAATTATCTGGGAGGTGCCGGTTTTGCCATCAAATACCTTTACGACGAGGTGAAACCGGGGACCCCTGCCCTGGAACCGGAGAACCGGCTCATCTTTGCGGTCGGCCCCCTGACGGCTACGGGAGCCAGCTGCGCCAGCCGAATGGCCGTAGTAGCCAAGTCGCCCTTGACCAATGCCGTGGGCATGGCTCTCGCCGGAGGTCATTTCCCGGCCGAGATGAAAAGGGCCGGCTACGACATGATGATTAT
>JAUWYU010000094.1 GCA_030615655.1 Dehalococcoidia bacterium | reverse complement strand
GATGTCCACCTCTTTCTCGATGTAGGTGTCGGTGCGGGGCACATAGGCTTCCGGCTGATAGTAGTCGTAGTAGCTGACGAAGTACTCCACGGCGCTTTCCGGGAAGAACTCTTTAAACTCGCTGGCAAGCTGGGCGGCCAGCGTCTTGTTGTGGCAGATGACCAGCGTGGGACGCTGCACCCGCTCGATGACGTTGGCCATGGTGAAGGTCTTGCCGCTGCCGGTAACGCCCAGCAGGGTCTGGTGCTTGAAACCTTTACCAAGACCCTCCACCAGCCCGTCAACCGCCTGGGGCTGGTCGCCGGTCATTTTGAAGTCTGAGATTATTTTAAACGGTGGCATAAAACTACCCTGTTAAAAGTGTTCTAGGGATAGTATATACCTTAAGGGCGGTGGGTGGGAATATCTATGACCTAAGGTGGGGTGGGAAAAGGTAGGGGAGGGGGCTATCCGCGGCGCTGTCGTATATACCAGTAGACATTGAAAGCTGTGATGGCGATAGCAAAAACGAATATCAGCCAGACCCACCACGTGCTGGTGGACTCCGCCGGCTCAGGCGAAGCTGTAGTTCTGGATGTTAATGTTGGCAAGGCTGGCAGGGCTGGCGTTTCCGGGGGCGCCGGAGCTTCGGCGACTGGTGCCGGTACCACCGTTTCTATTACTGCCGTTTCCACTGGTGTTGTTAATGCTGGCTCGGTTGCGATATATTTTATCGTGCCCATCTGCTGTTCCTGGGGTAGAAAGTCGGTTATCGGCACCCATAAAATAACTTTAACCTTGGCTTCGACAAGCTGCCCGATAATATTGTATTCGCCTAATTCGGCCTCCGGCGGGAATTGCATGGGTACCGCCTGGTTGATTTCAAATGTTTCATCTTTTTTACAGGGAAAGGGCTTTATCGTAATGGTATAGTTCGAGTTGAGCGTTACCTTGGTGCCGCTGACGGTATGTTCGGCGACAATATGCGAGGTGACGAGGGCTTCGCTTACCAGCGCGGGCAGGTCTTTAGTGCAGATAGCGCGTCCCGTGATGATGGCGTAAAATAATTCGTTTCCATTGACTCTGTCCTTGTCAAAGCTCACCGAGTCGTAGTTTATCTGGAAGTATTCGCCTAGGTCCTGCGCTGGGGCAGGGGATGCGCTCGTAAGGTAGAGGACTCCCGCTAGCGTTAAAGCCACCCCCAGCCGTCGGACATTCCTGTGCCGGTGAGTTTTTTGTTTCATTGATGATTTTGTGAACAGCATAGATATCCCTACAAAAAAAGTATAGCCCCTTTATGGACTTTTGGCAAGCGTTTGGACTACTGGCAACATAAGTGTCTGGGGGTGGTGGGAATAGCTATCAAACACTATCGGCGGCGGTGACGAAGGAACCAGACGATATTGAAGACGGTGGCGGCGACGGCTATCAGGATTATAGTCTCTACCCACCAGGGCATGAAAGGCTCCGTTTCCGTAGTGGCTGGGGTTTGAGCCGGAGACGGTTCTGATGGTGTTGATGCTGGCTCGGTTGCGGTGTATTTCACCGTGCCCATCTGCTGTTCTTGGGGGAGAAAGGAGGTTACAGGAACCGGGATAGGGCCCCATTTTACCTTGGCATCGATAAGCGTACCGATAACATCATAATTGCCTGATGACGCGTTGGCCGGGAATTGCAGTGCTATGTCATGAACGATTTCAAAGGTTGCACCTTCTTTGCTGGGAAAGGGTTTGATGGTGATGATATATTCCGGATTAAGGGTTACCGCAGCGCCACTACTGGAGTGTTTGGCGACGACACTGGAGATGATGATGGCTTCGCTTGCCGACACGGGTAAATCCTGGGAGCAGATAGCCCGCCCGGAGATGTGGGCGTAAAAGACCTCGACGCCGTTTATTTCGGTCTTATCGAAGGTGACAGGGTCGTAGATAAGGTCGAAGTAGTCCATCGGGTTGAGGTCAAGTGCGATGGCGGGAGACACGATTACGAGGCAGAGGGCCATCGCTAGTAATAGCGCCGGCACCAGGCGATGCCAGAAAGCACCATGCTGGCATTTTTTCTGCACCATTGTCATATATATAGTATAGCGCTTATAGTGATTATGGTCTACCTCACCCCCTGTGTCCCCCTCTCCCCGATTGCATCGGGGTGTCAAAGGAGAGGGGGAAGAAAAAGAAAGAGTCCCGACTTGTCGGGACTCTTAAACACCCCGTAGGGCATGGTGGGGAAACCTGCGAGCCAAGCAGAGAATGGTGCGAGGGTGACCAGGGTGGGAATAGATAAGAGGCAAAAGGGGGCAGGGTGGTTATTCTCCTTCAATCAGCTTCTTAAAACGTGGGTCTTCTCTAATATTATCAAAGTCTGTATCTGTTTTAGCATCTTCTATGTTCTTCTTATCAAGAACAATAGCCTTTTCCAGATATGTTAGTGCATCATCAACCTTACCTTGTAGTGAGGAAAAGCAGGCTAGATTATAAAGTGTGTTAGGGGCATATGGTTTGAGTTCCAGGGAGCGGTTGAAGTCCGTAAGAGCTTCATCGTATCGGCCGAAGTATCTGAGGGTAACACCGCGATTGTTCAGGGTAGCAGGGTCATCAGGTCTGAGTTCCACGGAGCGGTTGTAGTCGGCCAGAGCTTCATCGTATCTCCTTAGCTGATAATAGGTAACACCGCGGTTCATGAGGGTGAGGGGATCATCAGGTCTGAGTTCCAGGGAGCGGTTGTAGTCGGTCAGAGCTTCATCGTATCTCTCTAGCTTTTCATAGGTAACACCGCGGTTCATGATGGTGTCAGGGTGATCAGGTTCTAGTTCCAGGGAGTGGTTGTAGTCGGTCAGAGCTTCATCGTATTTCTCCAGCTTATGATAGGTATTACCACGGTTACTAAAGGCGACGGGGTAATCGGGATTTAACGTAAGGATTCTATCATAGGTCTCCTTGGCATCTTCATATTCCTCCGCGTAGTAATAGGCAGCGGCTTGAGCTAGTAAGTCCTCAATTGATTCGGATGGTGGTAGGCTCTTTACTTCGGCTAACTCCTCTTTGAGCTTGATAACTTGTTGTGGTTGTAGTTGGCTCCTTCCTTCTGTTAAAAGCATATCTTTTGTTGGAAGTCCAGCGTCCTTTAAGGTGCGTCCCAGCCTCACGGTAAGCAGCCCCAGCAGGGTGGTATTTACCTCGTCCAGTTGCCGTTGTAATTCTTTTTTCTGCCTGTCGTCCTTTGTTTTAGTTATTTGTTCTTCAATGAGTGCTTTTCTATCATTTAGTATCTTGCCGGCATCATCTGCTGCCTGCCTTTTTAATGTACGGATTTGCCAGTATTGTTGAGAAAACCACCCAATAGCCCCACCCAAAAGTGCGGCTACAACAGTTATCCACGCTGGGATTCCACTATCCATTATTTCCCCCTCACACCTCCATTAAATCAAACCCGCTCTCCTTATCGTGCAAACGCTTAACATCAACGCCTGTAATCTCGTAAATAATTGCCTCGCCCACCAGCCACGTGCTCACGCCCGGCCTCAGGCACCCCGTCAGTGTCTTTCCCGCCCTCCCCAGCGAGGCGTGGATGTGCAGCACCGGCTTTTTATCCTTGTCCGCCGCGATGATGCCCAACCCCACCACCTCGTGCGCGCCGTCAACGGGCAGCAGCATGGGGTCGGGGGGTCTTTCGTCCGACTTCCGCGGACCCGCCACCACCTCGCCGCCCCCTATCCCGCCGATGAGGATAACGTGTCCTGTGGCTATTCCTTTCTCGGCCGCGAAGCGCTCCAGGCAGTCGGGCACGATATCGCCATCCTCCAGCCGTATCACGAAGACCCGCCCGATTCTCCCTTCGCCCGCTTTCATCACTGCCCCCCGAAGTACTGCAGCGCCAGCCTGATTTTCTCCTCAAGATTGAGGCTCTGGTCGGTGGGCAGGGTGGCCACGGCTTTGGTGGCCTCGGCGGCGGAATACCCCAGTGAGGTCAGCGCCGCCAGCACGTCGGTATTCTCCTGGGCGAGCTGCGTGGCCGGGGTCACTATCCAGCCGGCGCCGATTTTCTCCTTCAGTTCCAGGATGATGCGGTTGGCCACCTTCTTGCCGATGCCCGGAATCATGGTCAGCATATCGGTGCTGGCCGTGGCGATAGCCATCGTAATCTGCTCCGTGCTCAGCGCCGAAAGCATGGCCAGCGCCAGGCGGGGGCCAAGTCCGGAGACGCCGATAAGAGTTTGAAAGAGCCACAGCTCATCGGCCGAGGTAAAGCCGTAGAGGGAGACGTTATCCTCGCGCAGATGGAGGTGGGTATAGACCTTGACCTCGTCGCCGGGTTTACCCAGCGAGCTCAGGACGGTCGTGGGCATATATACCTGAAAGCCTATCCCGCCGACGTTGATAACCGCCCAGTCGCTGCCCAGCGACGCCAGTTTACCCTGAAGGCTGGATATCATTGTCCTTCCCTCTGACTCGCCAGCAGATTGCTCACGTGCATCTCCTGCAGGTGGCACATGGCGACCGCCAGGGCATCGGCGGCGTCGTTCGGCTGGGGGACTTCCGCCAGGCCGAGTTGCAGTCTGACCATCTCCTGAATCTGCTCCTTGCTGCTGGCTCCGTAGTTGGCCACCCTCTGCTTTATCTGCGTCGGCGTATACTCGAAAGTGGGGATGCCGCGGCCCGCGGCCGCCAGGAGGGCTATCGCCTGGGCTCTGCCTATGGCCATGGCCGACCTTACATTCTTGGCGACAAATGGCTGCTCTACGGCAACGGCATCGGGCTTGTGGCGCTGGATAATCTTCAGGAGTTCGTTATAGAGATGGCTCAGGCGCTCGCCGATTTTAGAGCGTTCCGGACTGGTGATGGCACCGAAATCAACCAGGGCTATCTCATCATCCTCACTCTCTATCACGCCGTAGCCCATAACCATTGTGCCCGGGTCAATACCTAGTATTTTCATTTCATATTTAAAATCTGCGCTTGAGCTTATGATTGGTAGCTTTCCAGAATGGCGTCGGGGAAGTCGGCATTGCTGAATACATTCTGGACTTCATCTATATCCTCCAGCTTGTCCAGCAGTCTCAATGCCTGCGCGGCTGCTTTTTCATCAAGCTGGACAAGTGTCTTCGGCACCATTGATAACTCGCTGGTGGCTATGGTCAGCTCTTGCTGTTCCAGGGCTTTCCTGATACTCTCGAGCTCCTCCGGCTTGGTGTAGACCTCCACGTAGTTGTTTTCCACTTTAACATCCTCGGCGCCGGCGTCGATGGCGGAAAGAGCCATCTCATCAGCGTCCGCATTGTCGGACTTGATAGTAATGACTCCCTTAGAGTCGAAAAGCCAGGCGACACAGCCGCTTTCTCCCAGACTGCTGCCGTGCCGTGTGAACGTGCTTCTTACTTCCTGAATGGTCCGGTTGCGGTTGTCCGTCAGCGCGCTCACCAGGATGGCCGTGCCGCTGGGTCCATAGCCCTCAAGGACCACCTCTACCAGGCTCCCTCCCTCAATCTCACCGCTGCCTTTCTTTATCGACCTCTCGATATTATCTGTCGGCATATTATTGTCGCGGGCTTTTTGTATTGCCAGGCGCAGCCGGAAGTTGGTCTCAGGGTTACTGCCTCCCTCCCGCGACACTAGTATAATCTCCCGTGTCAGTTTCGTAAAAAGCTGACCCCGCCTGGCATCGGTAACTCCTTTTTGATGTTTGATTGAGGCCCATTTGGAATGTCCGGACATTGCCTTGTCCTCCTTAGTCGCTGGTTCCCCTGTTTCATAATTCTAGCACTTCATTATCCTGTGGTCAAAGAGGGGAAGGTAAATTTTTTCCGTTTGTGACGGTGTTATCAAGCTTTGGGGCGAGTGCTTCCCTTAATTGCTGGAGTTGTGCCTGGAACTCTGCTGATGTGATGCTCTCAGTGGACATTATTATGCCGTCTTCCCGGTTGTCCATGTAATAGCCGCGGCGTATGCCCACCTGCGTAAAACCGTACTTGCCGTAGAGTTTCTGAGCCGCGATGTTGGAGGCGCGTGCCTCCAGTGTCATAATGCTGGCTTTTAGCTCTCTCGCCAGGTCTATGGTGGCTATGAGCAGTAACTCGCCGATGCCCCGGCGCTGGTATTCCTGGCGCACGGCGATGTTGGTAATGTGGGCTTCTTCGGCCAGGACCCAGATGCCGGAAAAACCGACGATGTATTGTTTTTCGACCCTGGATGAATCTTTGTC
>JAUWYU010000069.1 GCA_030615655.1 Dehalococcoidia bacterium | reverse complement strand
CCGAGGCTCGCTTGCGCGGCTATGCCCCCGGGCGGTTCTCCTTCAATGTCAGGGGTGGACGCTGTGAAGCCTGCCGCGGCGATGGATATATCGAGATTGAAATGCAGTTTCTCCCGGATGTCACCGTTCCCTGTGAGGTCTGCAAGGGGCAGCGTTATAATCGCGAGGCTCTGGAAATCAGGTTCAAGGGCAAGAATATCGCCGAGTTGCTCGACATGACGGTAGCGCAGGCGCTGGATTTCTTTGAGCATTTCCCCAGGTTGAAGAACAAGCTGGAGACCCTGAACGATGTCGGACTCGGTTATATACGCCTCGGCCAGCCGGCCCCGACCCTGTCGGGGGGAGAGGCGCAGAGGGTGAAGCTCGCCACCGAGCTTTCCAAGCGTTCCACGGGCAGCACGCTCTATATCCTGGACGAGCCCACCACCGGCCTGTCCTTTGAGGATATCGCGGCTCTTCTGAGGGTGCTCCAGCGCCTTGTCGACGCCGGTAACACGGTGATTATCATCGAGCATCACCTGGACGTGATTAAGAATGCCGACTATATTATCGACCTCGGCCCCGGCGCCGGCGATAAGGGCGGCTATGTCATTGCCACCGGCACCCCCGAGGAGATTACACGGCAGAAGCCCTCCGCTACCGGCCAGTATTTGAAGCGGCTCCTGAAGGGAGATAGCCGCGTGGCCGTAACGGACTGAAATTTCTTATCTCTATGCCGACAATGCTTTAGTCTTGCGCCTCTAATCGCTCCGCGTCCTTGTCCCTGCCCGCCGCTCTGTAAGCTATGGCCAGGTTGTTCCGGCTTTTCAATGTTTCCGGGTGCTCGTGGCCCAGTACGCGCTCCCTTATCTCCAGCGTCTCCTCATCCAGCCTGATGGCCTCCTCAGTCCGCCCCACCGCCAAATAGCCTATGGCCCAGGCCGTTCCTGCTTTGTAGGGTATCTGGATGTTCGTGACCCAATACACGCTCCCTTATCTCCAGCGTCTCTTCATCCAGCCTGATGGCCTCCTCAGTCCGCCCTACATCCCGATAATCTATGGCCAGGTTGTTCCGGCTGGCCAGGGTGGATGGGTGCTCGCGGCCCAGTACGCGCTCCATTATCTTCAGCGTCTCTTCATCCAGCCTGATTGCATCCTTAGTCCGCCCCGCCGCCCGATAGCCTATGGCCAGGTTGTTCCGGCTTATGAGGGTATCCGGGTGCTCGGGACCCAATACGCGCTCCCTTATCTCCAGCGTCTCTTCATCCAGCCTGATAGCTTCCTCAAACCGCCCTATAGCCCGATAGTCTATGGCCAGGTTGTTCCGGCTTGTCAGGGTGCTCGGGTGCTCTTTTCCCAGGACGCGCTCACTAACCTCCAGCGACTCTTCATCCAGCCTGGTGGCTTCCTCAGTCCGCCCCACCGACCAATAGCCTATGGCTAGGTTGTTTGCTAGGTAGAGAGTATTCTCATCATCGACTCCGAATGCTTCCCTGGCTCTGGCATACGCTGTTTCGTAATGTGCCATCTCGTCGCGGAGTGCCACCGGGTCATCCGTGTTTATCGCTATCAGTCTATTAACTATTCTATCTAAAAATTCGGCTAGTGCTCTTTCGGGGTTAGTTGCCGCAATTGCTGCCGCCGTTAGTGAGTGAATCACCGCGTGCTCATCTACCCAGGCAAGGACTGAGTTTCGGCTGCATGCGGTCAGTAGTTCCGCTAGTTCCTCGTCGGATAGCCCCGTCAGTGCTGTCATCAGCGCTCCGGATACCGGCGCGTCGGCTAGATACCCCAGGTAGTTCAGCGATTGGCGTATATTCTCCGGCAGGTCTTCCAGCGTTCCCGCTATCGTTGCGAACACGCCCCCCGCCCTGGGTATCGTCATCCCTGCGGATTCCTCGAAAATCTTCAGTTGAATGGCCGTCGGTGCCTGCTTCAGTCGTTCTAGCACCTTTTCCGGTGTTTGTAGCGGCTCGGACAGTCGCGCCGCCAGTGTCTCCAGCGCCATCGGCAATCGGCCCACTTTCTCCACAATCTCTTGCACTGCCGGGTCTTCCGGTCTGGTGTCCGACCGGCTGCATAGCAGTGTTATGGCGGCGTCCGGCTTAAGGGCTTCGATTCTCATGAAGCCTGCCGTCGGGCATATCCCACGCCGGCTGTCCCGTGTCGTGGCGATAATGCGGATATTATCGATAACGTGCAGTAGGGCATTGACCTGGTCGAGGTCCGGGAGGTTGTCGATAACCCAGAGTATTGTATTTGGGAGAGGTGCCAGGCGGTTTTCTACCTCCGTGGCAACCTCGTCGCTGCTCTTCGCTTCCTGATTTATCCCGAGGGCCGGGGCTAATGCCGCCAGTGTCAGTGCCAGGGTGCTGCCGCTTGCTGTCCAGAAGCCGTCGCCTTCCCGTCTGTGCGCGTATTCGGCCGCCAGTCGGGTCTTGCCGCACCCCGCCCCGCCCGAGATTACGAACGCTTGTTTCCCCGCGAATGCGTTGGCCAGCGCTTCAATGTCTTCGTCCCTGCCGATAAATCCTTCATCGAGGCTTGCCGGACGCCCGCCCCAGTACGAGACCCGCGGTTCACCTGCTCCTGGGGCCAGCCTGTCCAGCTTGCGGCTGAGTGCATCGAAGCGCTCCCTTACGGCTATGTCGTGTAATCTGACATCGGCGTTTTTAATTTGTTGTGGCATTAGCCCGTATATATCTGGTATGAACTTGCCTTCGATGTAGCCTCTGATGAATGCCAGAGTTTCCTCGTCGGACGCGTCGGTCTCCCCTTCCTTCACCACCCCCACCTTGAAATACTCTCCTGTCTCTATAGTACAGGTGCCTTGGTTCTCAAAGAGTGAAGTTGCGATTAGTTCCTGCACTTCTTTCAGAATCAGAACGTTCGCCAGGGCTTCCAGTCTCTGCTCGGGCCACCCCTCTTCCTTGCAGTCTTCGTAGAGAGACTTGGCGGCTTCTTTGTAGCAGCTGGCGATTCTCCTGTCCAGGTCAGTTCCGATTATTTTGTCTCTGGCTTTACTGCCCAGGTAAAAAACTGCCTTTTGGGCGAAGTGCAGCCCGATGCCTGTTAGAAACAGCTCTACCATCAATATACTCCATTATTCTCGTGATATTCTGGTGAATCAAGCCTCTAACTATCGTGCATTATATGCAGAGGATACCACCGCAATAGGAATACGTCAATACTATTGTGGCAGACTGAGAAGTAACGTCAACCCTCTTAAACTAATCTGTGGCCTATCCCGCAGTTTTACCCCCCTACGGAGAGTGCGCAGCGAGAGCCCCGATATAATCGGGGCCTCATAATTCCTCCCCCTCTCCAAACATATTAATCTACGCTGTTCATACTACCTCCAGTTTTGAGAGGGGGTTCATCCTGAAGGTTCACCCTGAAGGGATTAAGGGGGTGAGGCAGATAAACTCCCCGCAGCATGAAAGCTTATCCCGCACAGTTTTATCCCCGCCGCCCCACGGAGAGTTCAAGAGAGGCGAAGCCTCTCTTTTCTTTTTCCTCCCCCTCTCCTTCATCCGCCCCGATGCAATCGGGGAGAGGGGGACCAAGGGGGTGAGGTATACAAACCCCTCGCGGCATAAAAGATTATCCCGTAAATTTCTGCCTTCCTGCCCCACAAAGGGAGTAGCTCGCGAAGAAGGGCGACAGCCCCCTCTCAAAACCGCGACAAAATCACCACCATCATGTTATTTGTTTTCCCAAAACAAATCACGCTCCCAAAAAACCTCAAAATGTCACTTTTACTGCCGTCGCCCAAAGCTAAATTTCGCTCCCCGGCGACACTTAGCCCCAAACCACTTACCATAACTATACCTGCTTAACATAACTCTAAAAACAATTCACGCCTGCCCGGCACCCATTTACCCTCGAATTGTTTCCCTGTATATTTTTTTCATATGTGTCGCTCTCAATTGATTATTAGCTCCTCATATTGTATATTTACTGTTAGAGGCAACAAATGAATCGTTCGGAAGCGATTGAATCCATAAGAGAAAACGTAGAGAACCAGAACCTGGTGAAACATATGTTAGCCACAGAAGCTATCATGCGCGCCTTGGCCCGGCGTATGGGTGAGGATGAGAGGGAATGGGGACTGGCCGGACTGCTCCATGATATTGATGTTGAACTTACTGAGGGCGATATGAGCAGCCACAGCAAGCTGGGAGCCGACTTGGCCAGAGACCTGGGAGCCAGTGAAGCGGTGGCCAATGCCATCCTCTGCCATAATGAGACTCATGGTGTTCCCCCGGAGACGAACATGGAGAAAGCGCTCTTTTGTGCCGACCCGCTGACCGGACTGATTACGGCGGCAGTGCTGGTTCGCCCCGACAAGAAACTGGCTGGCCTTGAGGCTCAATCGGTGAGAAAAAGGTTCAAGGAGAAGAGTTTTGCCGCCGGTGCCGATCGTGAACAAATCGCCAGGTGTGTTGAAATCGGACTTGAGCTCGATGAGTTTATCACCATTGGGGTGGAGGCTATGAAGGAAATCGCCCCCCATCTGGGGCTCTAAACGGCTAATTGACCGAGATTGTCGAGCCTTCGGCGGTTTTGCTGACATCGATGTGGGTGGGGAAGGCATCTCTCAGGTCATCCATGTGGGTAATCACCAGTATCTTGTTGAAATCGTCCTGAATGGAAGCTATCGCCTCTTTAAGTTTCTCGATTCCGGTATTGTCCTGAGTGCCAAAGCCCTCGTCAACAATCAGGGTAGGTAGCGGTGCCCCGGCCCGCTTGGCGAGCAGTCTGGACAGGGCGATGCGGATGGCAAAGTTGATACGGAAGGCTTCACCGCCGCTGAACATCTCATAGTTTCTGGTGCCCAGTTCATCGGCAATATTAATGTCCAGCGTTTCCTGCACGCTTCCCTTCTTGGTTTCTCGCTGGGTTTCGAATTTCACATGCATTCGGTTATCGGTCATGCGCCCGAGCAGTCGGTTGGCCTCACTCTCAATATCGGGAAGTGCCGTTTCGATGAGCATGGCCTGTATCCCTGTCTTGCCGAAGGCTTTGGTCAGTTCTCTATAAATATTTTCCTCTCTTGAAACGTGGGATAGCTGGTCTTCTTTCTCTCGCTTCTTTATTTTCAGTTCGGCACAGCGCTGTATTTTTGCCTTCACACTCCCTACCTTTTCCTGAGCTTGACTCCGTTGAGCGGTCAGGTTCTGGTGCTCGGCTTCGGCTTGGGCAAGCTCGTTGCGCAGTTGGGGGAGATGGGTCAACTCAGCGGTCAGGACTTCTTTCTTCTGGTTATCGAGCTTCAGACTGTCTCGCAGTCCCTGGGCCGCTTCTTCGGCTCTTGAAGCCGCCTCTTCTTCCTGATTTATGAGGCTTTCCGCCTCCTCCAGCTTGCGTTTATCACGTTCGTACGACTCTATCTGGTTTAGCTGCTGTCGCGCCTGTTCATGCTTTTTGGAGTCGTAGCCGAGGTCAGCTAACTCGGTTTCAATCGCCGCCAGAGCCTCCTGCTCGGCAGCGGCGAAGTCCTTTTTCGCTAGGTGCTGTTCAATATCATCTAGGATTTCTCTTAACCCGACCAGCTGTTTCTCAGCTTCCTCAATTTCGGCAATATCCTTCATGAGGACGGTGGCTTGGTTCTGAACCGCCGTTTTTTCCTGGTTCAATCCTGATTCAAGCTGGACTCTTTCTTTCTTCAGCGACTCGAGTTCCGTTCGCTTTTGAGTCAAATCGCCTTGGTTCGACTTTAATAAATCGGACTTATTCTGTTTTTCGGCGGTATATTTGGTGGCGATAAGTTCCAGCCCTTCTCGTGTTAGCTCAGTTTCACAAAGTGGGCATTTGGCCTCGGTATGGGACTCACTATGCAAGGATATAAGGTCGAGCTTTTCCGCCAGTTCGCTGATTTCTCGTTCCAATCGGGTTTTTTCGGCTTCCAGGTAGTTGACCTGTGCCTGCATCTCTTGGATGGCCTGCTCTTTCTGGCGCAGTGTTGATTCTGGCTCGGCCAGTTGACGCATTTTCGCCTGCGCCCGGTTAAGCTGATTTCTGAGTTCGGGCAGTTTCTGTGCTCTGGCTTCGAGATTGCTGATGTCCTGTTGAACCAAGGCGTGATTCTTAGTTAATTCGTGCCCCGCTCCCGTTATTTTAGCGTCCAGCTGTGTCCTTTGCCGTTCCAGGTTAACCGATTGGCGGAATTTTTGTTCGAGTGCCTCATTTATTTCTCTGGCTTGCGTGAACTGGGCGTAGCCCTCCTCTATGGTGTCACGCCTGCTGATTAACTCTTCATACTCTTTAATCCGGGAGTGAAGCTGTCCAGCCTGTTCTTCCCATCGTTCCAGGTCTCTGGTACTGTTGCCGAGGCGTGCCTCCAGCTCGTCCAGTTGTGCCTTCTTATTCTCCAGCGCCTCTTTTTTCTGTCTGAGTTCGTTCCGCCCGGCTTCTTTTTCTCGTGTTACGGTATCTATACGGGAGAGCGCACTCTGTGCCTGTTCCAGTTCCGCTTCGTAGTCCGGCTTCTGGGCAAGTTCGTCGCTGATTTCTCTGATGGTATTTTCCAGTTGTGTCTTGTCTGTTTCCTGCTGTTTGGCCAGGTCCTTGGCCTGCTCTTCAAGCTCGTCATACAGGGAAAGCCCGAGGATGTTGCCAAGTACCTCTTTACGTTTGGCCGGAGCCTGCCGGGTGAACTCGTCGGCGTGTCCCTGGCGCAGGTAGGCGCTGTTGATAAAGGTATCATAGTCCATGTGAAGGATGTCGATAATTTTCTGTTGTGTCTGGGTGATACTGTTCTCGGTGATGGGACTGAAGCCGTTTCCTGTGTTTATCTGGAGTTCCAGTGATGGCTGTCCCGGGCTGCCCCGCCGCCTAGGGCGAGAGCGCTTGCGCAGGATGCGGTAGAGCTGCTCTCCCACTGTGAAGTCAAACTCTACCTCCATCTCCGTCTGTGTGGTGTGAATCAGGTCGTCGTCGCTGCTGGCCCTGGCTTTGCCCCACAGTGCCCAGGTCATGGCGTCAATGATGGCAGATTTGCCGTTGCCGTTGTTGCCGGCGAGGCAGGCGAGGTGGATGCCGTCGAAGTGTAGCGGCGGCACGTTGTCCCGGTAACACATGAAGTTGCGCATTTTAAGCTTGACGGGAATCATCTCGACCCTATTTTAGCACAAATGGGGAGGTTATTATCTACTTCCTCTGGAGAGGGATGGCGACAAGGACGGTAAAAAAATATACAGGGAAACAATTCGAGGGTAAATGGGTGCCGGGCAGGCGTGAATTGTTTTTAGAGTTATGTTAAATTTGAGTAGTTATGGTAAGTAGTCCGGGGTGAAATGTCGCTGGGGGGCGAAATTTAGCTTTGGAGGCCGGCAGTAAAAGCGACATTTTGGGGTTTTTTGCGAGCGTGATTTGTTTTGTGAAAACAAATCACATGATGGTGGTGATTTTGTCGCGGTTTACGAGAGGGGCTGAGCCCCTGGACATGGCCCGCCACCAGTTTTGTTTTGTCTACCTCACCCCCTTATTCCCCCTCTCCTGACGAGGTATCACAGGAGAGGGGGAAGATT
>JAUWYU010000021.1 GCA_030615655.1 Dehalococcoidia bacterium | reverse complement strand
CCGGGCGGCGGCTATATGCTGACCGCGGCGGCTTATATGGATAAGGGTAATCCGGACAATCTGCGCGCCATGATGGAAGCCGCTAAAGAATACGGCGTATATTAATATTAATCACAAGGAGGACTTAGGGCTATGACAATGAGTAGTTTTTATAACCTTGGAGGTTCAATTCCGGATAAACCTGAGAACTGGTCAGAGATGACCTGGCAGGAAAAACGCGATGAGCGTTTCAACAGGTGGCTCAATCCGCCTGATGTGAAGTTCGTCAGCCCCGGGGCCGAAAAGCTCTATAAAGAAAGGGTAACCAGATTTATCAAAGCCATCAAGCTGGAGGAGCCCGACCGTGTCCCTGTCATGCTGCCGACCGGTAATTACCCGGCTTACTGGGCGGGGGCAAACTTCCGCACGGTAATGTATGACTATAAAAAAGGGCACCAGATATGGATAAAATTCATGGAAGAATTCGGGGACATGGATATCTTTAACGGTCCCATGCTGGTCCCTTCCGGCAGGATAGCGGAGGTCGTTACTTCCAGGCTCCAGAAATTGCCCGGTCTGGGCCTGCCCGAGGACGCCTCGATGAACCAGTTTGTCGAGGGTGAATACATGATGGCCGATGAGTACGACCTTCTGATGATGGACCCCTCCGACTATAATCTGAGGGTCATGTTGCCCCGCACCTCCGATTTCTTCAAGTGCTTTGAAAAGCTGCCGCCCATGCGTATGCTCATGGGTAACACATGGGTTGCCGCACTGTCTGACCCGGACATACGCAAGACCTTCCAGGCCCTCATGGATTTATCCGATGAGCACATAAAGTGGCAGTCGGTTAATATGGAGACCAATGCTTATATCCGGTCACGGGGCTATCCTTCCTTATTCGGCGGCGGTGTCATGGCTGGAGCGCCCTTCGACCACTTTGCCGATGCCCTGCGGGGTACCCATGGTATCGTCATGGACATGTTCCGCCAGCCGCAGAAGCTGCATGAAGCTATGGAGTTCTGGTTAAACCTGATGATTAACACATCTATCAAGAATTTCCCGATGACGGCCAGTCCCGTTTGCATGATGCCCCTCCACAAGGGCGATGATACCTTCATGTCCGATAAGCAGTTCGAGGAATTCTACTGGCCTACCCTGCGCAGGCTCTTCCTGGCCATGATTGACGAGGGTCTCGTGCCGATGCCCTTCGCCGAAGGACGGTATAACAACCGACTCAAGCAGATTGCGGATACGCCCAGAAGCGGCGTCGTCTGGTACTTCGACCAGACGGACATGGCCGATGCGAAAAAGATACTGGGCGATGTCTGCTGCATTATCGGCAACGTGCCCACCTCGGTGGTGATGACCGGCACACCCGAGCAGGTGAAGGAGAGCTGCCGCAAGCTCATCGAAGACTGCGCCCCCGGCGGCGGCTATATCCTGGCCGGCGGTGCCAGCATTGATAAGGGTAGCATGGCGAACCTGCACGCCATGATGGACGCCGCCAAAGAATACGGCACCTATAAAAAATAGACAGAGGCTGTCTGAAAATTTAAGTTGGGGAAGCTCGAAGGGGCGTCAGCCCCTTCGAATCAAAATATTCCCCTTTCCCTTCACCCATATCCAAGCGAAGGGGGATACAGGGGGATGGGTTACCTGTTAAAAAGGACGGAGGCTTTATAAATAGTGTTTGAGAGACCGGCTAATTGGGCGGAGCTCACCTGGCAGCAGAAACGTGATTTACGTTTTAATAAGTGGATAGGTGCCGAAGACATAAAATTCAATAGCCCGGAAGCGCAGGAGAACTACAGGGCGCGGGCGACGCGTCTGGCCAGGGCCGCCAGGATGGAAATTCCCGACCGCGTACCCTGTGCGGTGCCGGCCGGGTGGTTCCCGGCGATGAACGCCGGCATTACCCTCAAGGAAGCCCTCTACGACCCCCGGAAGATGAAATGGGCCTGGCTCAAGTTCCTTGATGAATACGATTCGGATACCTTTGACGGTACCCTCTTCTTCCAGGCTCCGGTTAACGAACTTCTCGACGAGAAAACGATGAAATGGCCCGGCCACGGCCTGCCTGATGACACGCACTCGTACCAGTATGTTGAAGGCGAGTACATGAAGGCCGATGAGTATGACCTTTTCATGAAAGACCCGTTCGATTTCCAGCTGCGGTACTACCTGCCGCGCACCACGGGGATTTTCGAGCCTTTTGCCGGTGTCCCCCCGTTTTCATCCTACCAGGGATTGCCCATGCGGCTCATGGCCATGTGTCTGGAACCGACTTTCCAGAAATTCTTCAGGGCTATCTGGGAGGCCAGCAAGTTTATGCCGGCATTACAGAAGGCCAACTTTGAGACCACCCGCGAGGCTTATGCCCGGGGTTTCCCCATGTTTCGGGGCGGTATGGCCGTGGCGCCCTTTGATGTCTTTGCCGACAACCTCAGGGGTACTCGCGGCATTGTTATGGATATGTACCGCCAGCCGGATAAGATACACGAGGCTATGGAGTTCGTCCTGCCGCAGTTGTTGAGCGGAGCCATAAGCATGGCGGACGCCTCCGACTGCCCCGTGATAATGATGCCCCTCCACAAGGGTGATGATACCTTTATGTCTGATAAGCAGTTCCAGGTCTTCTACTGGCCTACCTTCCGCCGACTCCTCATGGGCATGATTGAAGAAGGCTTGGTGCCGTTCCCTGTCGCCGAAGGTGCCTATAATCGGCGTCTGGAGGTAATCAGGGATTTACCCAAATCCGGAGTGGTGTGGATGTTCGACCGGACCGATATGGCCGAGGCCAAAAGGATACTGGGCGATACCTCGTGCCTCGCCGGCAACGTGCCTGTTTCCATCGCCTACACCGGTACCGCCGAGGAGATGAAGGCATATTGCCGCAGGCTTATCGAGACCTGCGCCCCCGGCGGCGGTTTTATCCTTTCCGGCGGCTGCACCTTTGACATGGCCAGACCCGAAAACCTGCACGCCATGATGGACGCCGTCAAAGAATACGGTGTATATTAGTCCAGCCGGTAAATAAAGGGGGTGTGTCGATATGGACGCAACCGGGAAATGGGAGGAGATGACCTGGCAGGAAAAACGCGAGGAGCGGTTCAAACGCTGGCTTTCGCCTGACGTTGAATTTGTCAGCCCGGAAGCCGAAAAGCTCTATAAAGAACGGGTAACCAGGTTTATCAAGGTCATCAGGCTGGAGGAACCCGACCGCGTGCCGGTGCTTCTGCCTTCGGGGTTTTTCCCGGCTTACTACGCAGGGATGAATCTCCAGACGGTCATGTATGACTATGACAGGTTAAAAGAGGCCTACCTGAAATTCATCAATGAATTTGAAATGGATTCATACACCGGTCCTGCTCTGGTGCTCCCTGGTAAGGTGCTTGAGATGACTGACCACCGGCTGCACAGGTGGCCGGGTCACGGCTTGCCCGCCAATGCTTCTCTTTATCAGTACGTTGAACAGGAGTATATGAAGGCGGATGAATATGATGCTTTCATGGAAAATCCCTCTGATTTCTGGTGGCGGTGTTTCCTGCCCCGCATTGTCGGAGCCTTCGAGCCTTTCCGCAAGCTGGCTCCCTTCTCGGGTATGATGGGTATACCCGTCGGTTACTACGCTGCTTTGGGTGACCCGGATGTCGAGGCTGCTTTTAAGATTATGATTGAGGCCGGTAAAGAGACCCGGAAGTGGCAGAAGGTCGTTGCCGAAGTGAGCCGGGCGTCTCTGGCCGCTGGAATCCCCAACCTCAGGGGTGGCGGTATGGGTGGAGCTCCCTATGACATGATTGCCGATATGCTGCGGGGGACCCAGGGCGTCATCATGGATATGTACCGCCAGCCGGAGAAGCTGTTTGAGGCCATGGACAAACTGACCCCCATGGCTATCAGGTCGGCCGTGGCCGGGGCTGATGCCTCCGGATGTCCGGTCTGCTTTATGCCCCTGCATAAAGGCGACGAGGGTTTCATGTCCCCCAAACAGTTCGAGACCTTTTACTGGCCCACCTTTCGAAAGGTGCTCATGGGCATGATTAATGAAGGCTTGGTGCCGTTTCCGTTCGCCGAGGGAAGATACGGGGCCCGACTCGAAGTTATCAGGGATTTACCCGGGGGCTCGATGATATGGAGCTTTGAAGACATTGATATGGCCAGGGCCAAAAAAGTCCTCGGCGTCTCCGCCTGTATCGCCGGGAACGTGCCGGCTTCTCTGATGCATGCGGGCACTCCCCGGGATGTTAAGGAATACTGCCGCAAGCTTATTGAGACCTGCGCCCCGGGCGGCGGCTACATATTAACCGGGGCCGCCGGTATGAACCAGGGTAACCCGGATATTCTGCGCGTTATGATGGAAGCCGCCGAAGAATACGGTATTTATAAATAGGAGAAACATAACCATGGAAACTAGGGTATCAAGTGACAAAAAAGAGGTAATCATCTCTATTGACCGGCCGACCGTGCTCATCGGAGAGCGCATTAACCCTACCGGCAAGAAAAAACTGACCGAGGCTTTAAAGGCAGGTAACCTTGATATCGTCCGCAGTGAGGCTATCGCGCAGGTGGAGGCCGGGGCGGATATCATTGATGTCAATGTGAATACCCCGGGTGTGGATGATGTCGCTCTCCTGTCGCAGGCGGTGAAGGTGGTGATGGACGCCGTCGAGGCACCCGTCTGTATCGATAGTCCTAATGCAGACGCCCTGGAAGCCGCCCTGAAGGTCTATAAGGGCAAGCCGCTTATCAACTCGGTCAGCGGTGAAGACCACTCCCTGAAGAGAATTCTGCCTCTCGTCAAAGAATACGGGGCTGCCGTCATCGGTCTGGTGCAGGACGACGAAGGTATTCCCAGGGACGCCGACCGCCGCGTGGAAATCGCTCGTAAAATCGTGGAGAGCGCGGAGAAAGCCGGTGTCCCCCGGGAGGATGTGGTTATCGATGTCCTGGCTTTTGCCATCGGCGCTGAGGCTGAATCCGGAAAGGACGTTCTGGAGGCCATTCGCCGGATTAAGGAAGAGCTGGGCGTGAACATGACCATGGGGGCGAGCAACATCTCCTTCGGTATGCCTGACCGCGCTCTGCTCAATAATGCCTGGGTGTCTATGGTTATCACCGCCGGCGCCACGGCCCTTATCGTTGACGCGGCCAAAGTGAGGCCCACGGTTCTCTCGGCCGACCTTGTTCTCGGCCGCGACAGGTTCGCCCGGCGCTATATTGAAAGCTACCGCAGGAGCCAGCAGGCTCAGGGTTGACACCCTTACCCCCGGAGGATTATACTCAAAAGGTATCGCGGGGTAGAGCAGTGGTAGCTCGTCGGGCTCATAACCCGGAGGTCGTCGGTTCAAATCCGACCCCCGCTACCAAGATAACAGAGGGGAGCATCCAGGCTCCCCTTCTTTTTCCCTCAGCCCCAGAACTCCCTGCCACGCCTGCGGGTTCATCTGCATTTTAGGCATTGACAATTCATGATATAACTGATAATGTAAATCTACCTGTGTGCACGCATGAGGTGACTCCTCTTTAAATAGCACACTCTGTTACTGACTATAAAATCTTTTTCAAAGGAGGGAAATTGACATGCCAACAATATCTTACCCGATTGATAAGTACTGGCTCTACCACCGCAATGCTGATTACACGACGCTGTCTGCTTATATCCTGTTGTATCGGCCCCCGCCCGATAGTGCGTCACCGTGCGCATCTCTTCGCTTCTATCGTGACGGAGCGACCATCCCCGCCAGTTCTGACCGCAATGGGCGGCTCTCGCTCAATTATCATGAAAACCAGCTTGCGGACGTGACGGAGACTCTCCGGCGGGAGAAACCGCTCAGGGTCTATTATTCTACCTCGTCGCATCGTGGCTTTCTAACGACGGGGAGGGAACCGGCAGGCGAAGAAGAACCGGATTAGCGCCCCCGTTCCCGCTTCCTCTACGGGCTGGAGGACAGGAAGGAATAGCCATCACGAAGCTGCTTTACCCCGCCCCCTGAAATTCAGGCTGGAACTTAACGGTACCCCGGCGTCCGCCCAGCGCCCCCTCCCGGAGCTCCAGAATCATCCAGGCTTCGTCGGGAGCTTCAAACTCGCACTCGATACCTCTGGGTCGGGCGGGCACGAAGCCGAAGCGCGGATAGTAATCGGCATGTCCCACTAACACGACTATTTCATGGCCCAGAGTTCGGCATTCTTCTAAGCCGGCGTGGACTAACCGCGAACCGATTCCCTTCCTCTGGAATTCCGGCAGGACCGCCATGGGGCCCAGTGCCACCGCTTGCAAGCTCGAAGATGCCGGTTCTACTGTCACCGGGCTGAACAATATGTGCCCGACGGCGCTCTCTTCGAGTACGGCAACCAGCGAGAGTGTTACCTTATTCCGGTCCCGCAGCGCATCAACGATGTCGGCCTCCTCTTTCCCCCCGAAGGCCCTTTCGTTAATGTCATGAATTGTCTCTATGTCTTCCGGCGTCTCTCGGCGTATGGATATCATGGGCATATTATAGCAGATGGCTACCTTTCGCCCTGAAACAGCCTGTCCTACGTTAAAATTTATAAATATTCTTCACAAACTATTGCAATATGTATTTTCCCGTTATATAATGTTCCCAGTGGTTTTCAGTCTAGGTTGTCATTAATGCAATTAAATTACTTTATCCCGACCCCGTTACGGATGACC
The DNA here is from genome assembly GCA_030615655.1 of Dehalococcoidia bacterium. Taxonomy (GTDB): domain Bacteria; phylum Chloroflexota; class Dehalococcoidia; order Dehalococcoidales; family RBG-16-60-22; genus JAUWYU01. The sequence goes on along the minus strand of JAUWYU010000021.1, from coordinate 8,540 downwards.
TTAGCTCTAACCAACTAATAGAGAAAGGAGGTCATCCGTTGAGTTTCGAAGACAAAACACTCCAGTGTTCCGACTGCGGTACTGAGTTTACTTTCAGCGCTGAGGAACAAGAGTTCTTCCAGTCTAAAGGCTACACCAATGAGCCCAAGCGGTGCCCGGATTGCCGTCAGGCAAGAAAGGCAGAACGCTACGGTTCCGGTGGCTACGGTTACAGGCCCCGTCAGATGTTCCCTGCGGTTTGCGCCGAGTGTGGTAAGGACACCGAAGTACCCTTTGAGCCCCGCGAAGGCAGGCCGGTATATTGCAGCGAGTGCTTCAATAAAATCAGAACAAACCGGTAACCTCAGGTTCACGTAAGTGACAAAAATATAGGCCGGGGAGAGTGGGAATAATCAGGTTCTACTGATTACTCTTCTCCTCGGCCTGTAATTATATCCGGATTCCAGCGAGACCTAGGCTGTATACAGATACAGCGGGTCTTTATCGGTGATTATTCTGTGCTGATTCGCCATGGCATCCCTTATATACATGGGTTGCGAGAACATGCCCTGGTGAGTCAGTCCGTCGTAGAACTTCAGCCCGGTTATTGACCTGGCCTCGATTCTATTATCCACCTCGTTGGGAGATAGCAGAGCGGGGTCGTGTTTCCGCGAGGCGAGGCAAAAACCCCACGGCCCGCCAAAACAGGGCATATCTATATTATTGTACGGCGTAACTATTGGGAAAACACTTTTCAGCGTGTTATTTACGGCGGTAAAGTTCAACAGCTCGGTTAAAGACGCCGAGCCGGCCTGAACGGCAACCATTCCATTATCGGTAAGACTGTCGCATGCTATCTGATAGAATTCCCTCGTGTAGAGTAAATAAGCCGGGCCTTCTTCTATCGGGTCGGGTAAATCAATAATGATGATATCATACTTATCTTTTGACTTTGTCAGGTAGTCCCTGGCATCAACGTGGTACAGCTCTGTTCGACTATCCTCAAAAGCCCCGCGACTGTGGTTGGGAAGATATCTCTTGCTGAGGGCAATCACCTCCTCATCAATATCAACCATAACCGCCCTTTTTACCGTTTTATGGGATAAGGCCTCCCTCAGGGTCGCGCCTTCGCCACCCCCGGCGATAAATACCGTCTCCGGGCCGGGATGAGTTATCATCGCCGGCTGCACCATAGCCTCGTGGTAGATAAACTCGTCCGCCTCGCTGGACTGAATCTTGCCGTCCAGCACCAGGCATATACCGAAGCTGCCGCTGCGCACAATCTGGGCACTTTGGTACTTCGTCTGCCCGGTATACAGTACCTCTTCGAGACGGTGCAGCTGTACGAAATTCTCGTTTACGCTATCGCGTAGCCATTTATCAGGGTCGGTGTCCATATCTTTATCCGTGTTCTACACGGTTACCAGAGGCCCTCTTTGTATCTCCATCAAAGAGTGGTTTTTGGCCCCGAGCTTCTCTATCAATGTCTCGACCGCCTTTTCAGGCTCAACGGCAGTGCCGCAGGTGAAGATGTCGACCGCAGCGTATCCGTATTCCGGCCAGGTATGAATGGATAGGTGCGACTCGGCAATGACCACCACGCCGCTTATTCCCTGGGGACTGAAGCGGTGGAAGGATTCGCCGAGCACCACGGCGCCGCAGTTGATAGCGGCTGCCACCACGGCATCTCTGAGAAAGCCCAGGTCATTTAATACCTCCTTGTTACACTCCTGCAGCTCAATGAGTAAATGTCTTCCTAGTGCATTCAATCACCTGCCCCCCTTTTTAGATTTTTTCATGGTTCCCGGCTGTTCAGTCCCGCCGGGTTACCGTAAGAGAACAAGCAGAATTGTATAACAATTTACCTGCTTTTATCAATAGTAGACTAAAATAAAAAGTTCCAGAGCTGTATAACCACCCCGGGAACCTCCCTCACTCCCCCATTGTTAAAGAGCAATGAGACGCGGTAAGTTGCGGATGATAATTAACCTAGATTCTTTTTACATACCCTTTCCAGCCGGCAAGAATCCGCCGACTATACTACCGCCTTCAGGTCCAGATTCTGCTTTATAATTTCAGCCAGTTTCGGCAGCTTCTGCTCCTGGTTGAGTCTGGTTTTACTCAAGGCGTCCTCGATGCTCGCAACTATGTCGCTGATGGCTGTCTCGGTGGCAATAATCGGAATCCCCCGGCTCTCGGCTTTCTGGAGGACATTGTAGATGGGCGACCCCGACTTGTCGGGGCTGCCGCTGAGAACGAGGCACCTTGTTGAGGTCTCCAGGGCCGCCAGCTGCATGTCCGGTCGGTCCTGCCTGACGATAGCCGCCTTATTGTTCTTGCGCCCGAAGTAGTCCAGGCCGGAATCCACCACCATGGCTCCCAGCATGAAGTTCTCCACCAGCTCCCCCGACCTGTCGGGGTTGTTCAATATCTTCCCCTGGATGCTCTCGGCCAGTTCGCCGACCGTCATGGCGAACAGGACTCTGCTCTCGGGGATTACCCCCGGAACGTTTATTCCCGCCGCGCCGAACTGAGTGGCGGCCTCCTCCTGCACGCGCTTCAACTGCCTCTCCGGCACCTTGTTTATAATGACCCCCAGCAAACTCTCGCCGAATCCTTTATAAACATCGATATATTTAGACGCTTGCCCGGAATAGGCTTCCACGGCGATGGCTTTAGCCTTCATCTCTCTGGCCGCGCTGTACGTATCCTGGCTTTTAGTGTCATCGGCCGTCGACCCCATCATGGCCTCAACGAGAACGATATCTCTGCCCTGAATCACATCGGGTGCGTTCACGGCGTCGGTAAGCCCGAGAATCTGCTTCATAAAGACAATGTCACTATCGGAGCCGTCCTTCGCCGCTACCTGCGGCTTCAAATAGCCCACCTTCTTGCCGTCATTCATGAGGTTCCTCGCCAGACCGGCGCAGACGGCCGTCTTGCCCGCACCTTCCTCCGCAGACACTATATATAAAACGCCCAAGCTTCACCCCCGACAAAATTTCTTAAAACCTGAACAAACCAGTATATTATAATCCTTTAAGCCAGATTCGTAAAGGGGATTTTTGAATTCCAGAAATTTAAAAATAACGAAAGAACATAACACTAAACTTCTGCTAATAAGTAACAAAATGGCTGTTTGTGTCCCAAATTTGCTGACGATTTACACTTGTTAGTTTGAAACTTTGAGGGGTGACACTCAACAACTACTAATGCTAACAACGTATTTCTACTGGCAAATTTAGTTCTAAAATGAAAATGGGTTGGTATATTTACCGAGCATTTTGAGCAAAAGCTGGACAGATGAGAAGCAAAAAGGGGATATCGTTTATTGAAACCGCAATAGCTTTAGCTATTTTGGGAATTGTTGCTGTGGCTTTTCTCTCTGGTATAGGTACGTCCTTTAAAGCTGCGAGCATCAACAATGAACGGTTAACCGCTGAGAGTTTAGTAATTAGCGAAATAGAGTACGTTAAAAGGTGTACTTATCAATATTCGGCTTCGGAATATCCGGTGGACCCGGCGCTTGATATACCCGTAGGATGGTCGGTACCACCGCCAATAGTTGAGCTAGTACACGCTACTGACGACGGCATTCAAAAGGTAACCGTCAAAGCTGAACATAACGGGAGAGAAATTCTCTCGATATATACGTACAAGGTGGACCGATGAGGCAGGACGAGAGAGGTTTTACGCTTATAGAGCTAATAGTGGTTATAGCCATTTCGGCAATGATTGCTGCCGGCGCTGGTATGACCACGGTACAGATAATAAAAGGTTCCGAGGACAGCCAAGACCTTATGACAATAGCTAACCAGGCCCATAACGTTGGCTACTGGGTCAGCCGCGATATTCTAACGGCACAATCTGCTAACGCCACTGATGACCCAGGAACGGGTGACGTCGAGTTTGTCGTTATTAACTGGAAAGACTGGGAGACCGGAGATACACATGACATACGCTACATATGGCTCGCTTCAACTGATTCGTTACAAAAACTCAAGAGGAAGCAGTTAATAAGCGACAGGGACGGTGTGGAGATTAGCAATAAGACGACCCTGGTAGCCGACAACATCTATTCGGCAAACCTGACGCAGGAAGATGCCCTATGGAGACTAACCGTAGAGGCGCACTCAGGAGAGAAGTCTTTGACCAGAGAATACGTAATCAGTCAAAGACGGGAGCAACAATAGGGTGAGTGTAATGAAAAAGTGGCTGTCGGCTGTAAGACTGGGAGAATCCGGGCAAGTACTACTTGCGGTGCTGGCTATGATGGTATTGGGGATTTTCATGGTCATACCCGTTCTCAATTACGCTTCAACCAGCTTAAAGACTACAAAAATGTACGAAGAGAATTTAAAGGGACTCTACGCTGCTGATGCCGGGGTAGAAGATGCTTTGTGGAGATTGAATTATGATATACCCGCCTCTTTTCCTCATTCCTATCAGATTACGGACATAAATGGAATGTCGGTTGATGTTACTATTGATGAAGTTAGCGCCATCGTCGGCGAGGAACTGGGCGAGTCAGGCAGCCATGCAGAGTGGCTCGAAATAATTAGGTCAGTAGACTACAATGCGGAAACCGGGATTTACTCTTATTCCATGTCTCTGACAAACAATGGTAGCGGCAACATGAAAATATTAAAGATTTTAATTGACTTACCCCCCGCCCTTGATTACGTAGTCGGGTCAACCAGCAGTAATATCACCATACCCTCAAACGATGACCCAACCGTGATTGGTGCCCCGGATAACGGTATCACCCTTAAATGGGAAATACCTGTAAATCAAGCCCCTGACATATCCGTAGGGGAAACCGAGGAACACAATTTCCAGTTAAGCGGCCCTCCCGGTATTGAAGGGGTTGAGGGACACGGCTTCGTAGAGGCACACCGTGCTGATTTAGGTACGGTATGGGACTCGGAAAGCTATCCATACTCGATTACGGTTCAGGCTAAAGATGATACAGAGACGGTGGTAGCTACCATCAGGGCTGGAGTCTGGCAGGGTAGCCAACCAGATATTAGCTGCTGGCAGGTAAATCCATAGTCCTCAGTAAATTGGAGCTCAAGTCATCCAAATTGCACATGATGACGTAATGTTATATGTTTATGCTATTTTATAGCTCCAATTTCCCTTTTGAAGATTAGATAAATATAACAAGGGAGCTTAAGAGGGGTGTCAACCCCTCTTTCATATATCTTCCCCCCCTCTCCCCGATATAATCGGGGAGAGGGGGATAAAGGGGGTGAGGTTACAAAATATCAAGGCGGTGAGGTGGGGCCATATCCATGGGCCAGGCCACCGATGCCACGAGGGAGGCTTGCCTTCGCTGACCTGCTCGCCTTCCCTCCTCGACTCTGACAGGCGAGAGCTTTAGCGCAAGCAGGCCGGGTGGGAAAAGATACACATCACCATTTGTTTTCCCAAAACAAATCACGCTCACCAAAAACCCCCAAAATGTCGCCATGGCCGCCCGCCGCCGAAGCTAAATTTTACCACCTCCCGGTGACATTTTACATAAAAAACCTCAAAACGGGCTATACTTAACATAACTCTAAAAACAATTCACGCCTGACCATCCCCCATTTACCCTCGAATTGTTTCCCTATATTTTTATTGTTCCTACTGTTTTTGTTTTTGGTCGTTTTTGTCGCCCCACTATAATTGACAACGCCCTGGTGATATAATTACTGTAAGGCGTGGGGGAGCCAGGTTATGCATGAGGCAGTGCTTTATGAGAAGCTGCCGGGATCAAGGGTAAGGTGCCATACCTGCCAGTGGCGCTGTCGGATTAACCCGGACAAGTTCGGCGTGTGCGGCATGTACCAGAATAAGGGCGGCACCCTGTTCAGCCTGAACTATGCCAGAGTATCGTCCGTGGCCGCTGACCCTATTGAGAAGAAACCATTATTCCACTTCTACCCGGGCACGCTGTGTTTATCCCTGGGTACCCTGGGCTGCAACTTCCACTGTAAACACTGCCAGAACTGGGAAATCTCCACTGCCGACAGCGGCACCTTAGGGCAGGGCTGTCGGGAAATCCAGCCGCGAGCATCTATGGAACTGGCGAAACAGTACCACTGCCAAGGCATATCCTGGACATACAATGAACCGGCCGTCTGGTTTGAATATACCCTTGACTCAGCCAAACTGGCCCGGGAGAATAATCTCTATACCGTCTACGTGACCAATGGCTATGCCACGCCCGAGGCGCTGGATACCATCGGCCCTTACCTGGATGCCTGGCGTGTTGACATTAAAGGCTTCTCCGATGAGTTCTATAAGACACTGGCCAAGGTACCACGCTGGCGAGAGATTCTCGAGGTTACCAAACGGGCTAAAACTAAATGGAATATGCACGTTGAGGTTGTCACCAACATCATCCCGACGATGAACGATGATGCCCAGCAGCTTGAGGACATCGCTAACTGGATACGAGATGAGCTGGGTGAATTGACTCCTTGGCATGTAACCCGATTCTACCCCCATCACCACATGATGCACCTGCCGTCTACACCGCTGGATACGATTGAGTATGCCTATAAAATAGGCCGCAACGCCGGACTAAAATTCGTCTACGCCGGTAATGTCCCCGGCCACCAGAGCGAGAGCACCAGGTGCTATGCCTGCGGTAAACTCAACGTGCAGAGGCTTGGCTACCAGACGGAAATAGAAGGGCTGGAGGACTCGAAGTGTAAGTTCTGCGGAGCAGAGCTTAATTTCAGGTCACCCGGCTCGAAGGAGGGGGAAAAATGATAAGGAATCCAGTTGCCGCCGGTCGCTACTATCCCGGCTCAGCTTCACAACTCCGGGAAATGATTGAGATGTTCGTTGATGAGAGTGCAGAAAAAGAGGAGGTAATCGGTCTACTGATGCCTCATGCCGGATACCCCTATTCCGGGTCGGTGGCCGGGGCTGCTATCTCTAGGGTCGAGTTCAAGGACACCTTTATCATCATAGGGCCCAGCCACACTGGCATGGGGAAACCGTTCAGCATTATGACCGGGGGTGTATGGCAAACACCTCTGGGCGAGGTGGAAATCGATTCTGAGCTAGCCGGGAAAATCGTGGAAGTATCCAAATACGTGCAGGAGGATGAACGGGCTCACCAGCATGAGCACGCCGTCGAGGTTCAGATTCCCTTCCTGCAGTATTTCAGGTCGGATATCAAGATAGTGCCCATCGTCCTCGCTTACGCACCCGCGACCGCTTATAAGGAAATCGGCAGGGATATAGCCAGGGCGATTAAAGAGTTGAATAGAGGAGTGGTGATTATCGCCAGCGGTGATATGACCCACTACGAGCCGCAGGCATCCGCCGAGGAAAAGGACTCACAGGCAATAGAGGCCATGCTGAACCTTGACGAGGACGAACTGACCCACCGGTACGAAGAACTCGATATATCCATGTGTGCTCATGGCCCGGCGGTTTGCCTTATCTCCGCGGCTAAAGAACTGGGCGCGACCGGGGCGGAACTGGTCAAGTACCAGACCAGCGGCGATACCACCGGCGACTATGATGCCGTGGTCGGCTATGCCGGCATTATTTTCAGGGCGGCGGGTATGCACCCGCTGGCGGCACTGGCGAAAGAGACCGTGGAGACCTATGTCAGGGAGGGTAAAGCGCCATCGCCCCCCGCTGACCTCACCCCCGAGATGAAAGAGAGGGCCGGGGTCTTCGTCTCCATACACAAGCTCGGCGCTTTGCGGGGGTGCATCGGCACCTTTGAGCCGCAGCAGGCGAACGTGGCCGGAGAGGTTATCACTAACGCTATAAGCTCCGCCACCCGTGACCCCCGCTTCTCCCCCATCGCTCCGGAGGAGCTTAAAGACCTCGACTATAGCGTGGACGTCCTCACCGAGCCCGAGCCGGTTGCAGATGAGAGTCAGCTTGACCCGAAGAAATACGGCGTTATCGTGGAGGCAGGCTGGCGGCGGGGACTGCTCCTGCCGGACCTGGAGGGGGTGGACAGCGTTGACTACCAGATAGACATCTGCCGGCAGAAGGGCGGCATCGAGGCTGATGAGTCGGTGGAGCTGTACCGGTTCGAGGTGAAGAGGTATAAATAGGGCGGCGACAAAAACGGCCAAAAACAAAAAGAGTAGGAACAAAAAAAATACAGGGAAACAATTCGAGGGTGGATGGGGGATGGTCAGGGGTGAATTGTTTTTAGAGTTATGTTAAGTATAGCCTGTTTTGAGATTTTTTATGTAAAATGCTACCGGGAGGGGGTAAAATTTAGCTTCGGCGGCGGACGGCCATGGCGACATTTTGGGGGTTTTTGCGAGCGTGATTTGTTTTGGGAAAACAAATAACATGATGGTGGTGATTTTGTCGCGGGTTGGTGATAGGTGGTGAGGGAGGACAGCGGGAGTTTGGGAGGTTAAGACCGGGGAATTTGGGGGGTGTGAAGATTTTTTGATATTTATTCCCACACGGCCTGCTTGCGCTAAAGCTCTCGCCTGCCAGAGTCGAGGAGGGACGGCGAGCAGGTCAGCGAAGGCAAGCCGCTCTCATTTTGGGGGGTTTTTGCGAGCGTGATTTGTTTTGGGAAA
>JAUWYU010000130.1 GCA_030615655.1 Dehalococcoidia bacterium | reverse complement strand
AGGCGGAGCCAAACATTTCCTCGTCATCACCATCGAGAGGGCGCTCCCAGGCGGCGCACAACAGGTGGTCTCTCAGGATATAGGGGTTGTCCGGGTTGACCAGGACATGCTCAAAACCCTTCTGAAAAAAGGAGTCGGGGTGGCGCATGAAATACTGGTCAAGGGGATTATTCATAGCCACCAGGAAACTCAGAGATTCGCCCTGTCCCCGTCCGCTGCGGCCGGCCTGCTGCCAGGTGCTGGCAATGCTCCCCGGGTAGCCGGCGAGCACGGTAGCCTCCAGTCCACCGCTGTCAATACCCAGCTCTAAAGCGTTGGTCGCCACCACCCCCAGGAGCTGGCCGCCGAAAAGCTCACGCTCTATCTTTCGGCGGTCTTCCGGCAGATAACCGCCACGATAGGGCATGATTAGCTTTGATAAATGATGGTCCACTTCGGCCAGACGCTGCTTCGAGTAGATGTAGATAAGCTCGGTGAGGCGGCGCGTGTGGGTAAAAGTCAGAGTGCGGGTACCCTGGCTGACCAGCTCCGTAAACAGGCTGGTAGCCTCATAATTATAACTGCGCCGGGCGCTCTTGTTTTCATCCAGCAAAGGAGGGTTCCAGAAGACAAAGTCCTTCCAGCCGCGGGGGGAACCGTCATCATCAACCACTTCACAGGGCAGACCGGTCAAACTTTCAGCATGCTCGCCGGGATTGGCGATGGTCGCCGAACATAAGATAAACTGTGGCTCCGAGCCGTAAAGACGACAGAGACGGCGCAGGCGGCGCAGCACACAGGCAACATGGGAGCCGAAAACACCGCGGTAGATGTGGGCTTCGTCTACCACCACATAGCGCAGGTGATGCAGCAGACCCGCCCAGAACTGATGATTGGGCAGGATGCCGACGTGGAGCATATCGGGGTTGGTGAGGATTATCCTTCCCTGCTTTCTGATATCCGCCCGCTCCGACCGAGGGGTATCGCCATCAAAAGTCGACACGCGTTCCGCCGGTAAAAGACCGGGGGAAAACAACTCGTGCAGATTGCGCAGCTGGTCCTGAGCCAGGGCCTTGGTCGGGAAGAGGAAAAGGGCACGGCTGCCGGGCTCCGTTAAAATCGACTGCAAAACGGCGATGTTATAGCAGAGGGTCTTACCGCTGGCGCTGGAGGTCGCGATGATAACATTCTTACCCTGACGAATGTGATTCACCGCCTCGGCTTGATGGGAATAGAGAGACGACAACCCGTGCTCATCAAGGGTGACCTGAAGCTCGGCGGCAAGGGGCTCGTCCAGTTCACCGTGGCTGGCGTGACGGGGAGGAATGTGTTCAATATGGGCAATCTGGCCATCATAAGAGGGTAGAGACCTGAGATGATTGAGGAAGGCAGTTATTTCCATAACAGCTCTTTTTACTAAACACCTATAATCTCGATTTCGTAATCGAGTATCTCAACATCAAAGCGGCTATTAGTGATAAAGTCGACCACCCGGGAAAGGACCTGATTGGTATGCCGGTTGTTATTGCTGACGCAACAAATCCCGATAGTGGCCTGCTGCCAGACATCATTATCATCAACCTCAGCCACGGCAACATCGAATTTGTTGCGAATACGACTGGTAATGGACTTTAATACCTGCCGCTTACCCTTGAGAGACGCATTTTCCGGCAGGCGAAGGTGAACCTTACATACACCGACATTCATATGACAACCAAAAGCTTTGGGGCTAAGTTTGAGAATTTCTTCTACCTCTAATCTACCACCCGCTCACAGGAGTGTCAAACGGGAGAAAAAAGGCTTGACATTTTTCCGTATTATTGCCGATACTTGTTTGCCCACCGCTACAGCCATATGCTAATATAACGTGGCGACCCGTATATTCTGTATAATACGGCCGTCCACACGGGAGGAGGAGTAGATGCCCAAGATATACTTTATTGATGTAACGAACCGGGATGGCGTGCAGACGGCGAGACTCGGTTTGTCCAAGCTTGAGAAGACCATGATAAATATCTACCTAAACGAGATGGGAGTATTCCAGTCAGAGTTCGGTTTCCCCACGACCAGGCATGAAATCAACTACCTGCGAGCCAACCTGGAGCTGGTCGAGATAGGTGTTATCAAACCGCTGCGCCTGGAAGGATGGATACGGGCTATCCCCGCCGATGTAGAGATAACCTTCAGAAACGTACCGAATATTAATTATCTCAATCTCTCCATATCCACATCGAACCAGATGATTAACGGCAAGTTCCAGGGGCGCAAGACACACGATGACATCATAAAAGACATGACGGAAGCCGTGACGGCCGCGCGCACCTACGGCGCCGAGTCCATAGGCGCTAATGCCGAGGACGCCTCAAGGACAGACCTGAATTACCTCATCGAGTTCGGGCTGGCGGCCAAGGAGCATGGCGCGGATAGACTCAGGTACTGCGATACGCTGGGCTACGATAACCCCTTCACCATCTACGATAATGTCCGGACGCTGGCGGAAAAAGTCGGGATACCAATCGAGCTTCACTGCCACAACGACCTGGGCATGGCAGTTGCCAATTCTATTGCCGGGGCTATGGGAGCTATCGACGGCGGGCAGGACGCCTATATCAATACCACCATCAACGGCATCGGGGAAAGGGCCGGCAATGCCGACCTTATTGCTGTAATCCTGGCGGCCATGAAATCCAAAGACATCACCGAGAGATACGAGCTGGCGGGACCGATTGACCTGTCCAAGGCATGGAAAATATCCAAGTTTGTCAGCTACGCTTTTGGGGTGCCGATTCCGATTAACCAGCCCGGCGTTGGCGCCAACGCTTTTGCCCACGAATCGGGCATACACGCCGACGGCGTCCTGAAGGACCCGGAAAACTATGAGCTGTACAACTACGAAGAACTGGGCCGGGGCGACCCGGAGTTCGTCGAGACCGGCCGAGAAATCTCCACGGGTGAATACAGCGGTATCTCCGGCTTCAGCCATATCATGAGTCAGCTAGAAGTGCCGGTAAAGTTCCCGGACAGGGAAAAGGCCAACGAGATCCTGGAGCTTGTCAGATACGCCAACGTAGAATCGCAGAAGCCCCTGGTTGAGGACGAACTGCTGTTTATCGCCAAGTATCCGGGGATTGCCAAGAAGCTGCTGACTTTAACACCCATGGTTTAGGTAATCGCCTGATGATATGCATGTTATAGCACAATTCCTTAACCTACGACGGAGGGCGTTTTCACGCGATGAGTGAATCTACAATCTTTGACTTCACGAAAGCTCAGTTGTTACCAATAGTCTCTACACTTGCATCTGAGAAGGTATATGACTTCAATATCCGATTTGATCACCAGAAAGCCAGCCCGAATGGCATAGTCGGAGAGTATCTGGTACCGACAATCACCTGGGAAACCGGAGCCGGAGGCTCTCTTGAGCGTACGCTGTTTGTCCGGAGATCGAAAAAAGTTGAATGGGGCCGGCTCCAAGCCCACCACTATACCTTTCTCAGCGAAAACGGGGTGCCGGTCCCGCGGCTATACGGAGTGCTTTCGGATAGCCAAGGCAGAGAGGTGCTATTTCTCGAGTATCTTGATGAAGTCACGGCCGCAAATGATGCTTTCAATGAGGACCTGGGCAAATTTCAGAAATATCTGGAAATTATGGCCAGGCTTAATGGCGTTAAGCCGACGGTTGAATATGCTGCCGATATCGGCAGGGATATGGCCCAGAGGGAAGGCTATACAAGGAACTGGAACACCTGGTTACCCTGGTCCATTCATGTTCTTAACCAGATTGAAAGGTATGCCGAAAGTGACCTCCTCGGCGAGCAAATAAAGCGATTCTGCCAATCCAATCAAGTCGAGATAAAAACATTGAAGCGTATTGCTCTGGAACTCATGCGCGTTGTCCCGAATCTGCCGGTAGGCCTCGTCCACGGAGACTTCCTTCCCGGGAATACGGGGTGGCGTAAAAAATCAAAAGAGCTTGTCGTGTTTGATTTTGAAGATATAATGTTTGATACCAGGTTTTATGACGTAGCATTCATCCTTGGAGGCCGGGACACAGACGAAAAGCGCTCCGCAATACAACGTGATCTTGCAGAGATTTATCTTAAAGCCTACTCCCAGTATGGTGGTAGTACACTCAGGATAGAAGACTTTCTTAAAGAAATTACCATAGTATGGTATGCCCGAAAGCTGAATCTCTGGGAATACCTCCCGCCGGACCTTCACGGACCCTCATACGAATCAGGAGTAGCTGGAAATACAAGGCAAGCGCGACTTGATTTGCTCCATAAAAACATGAGCATTCTGGTGAGCAGAGCGGTTCAGATAGGAACCTTATTAGCATGAGAAAAGATAGACAAACCGCAGTAGAATTGAAATGACTAACGAACTGCCGGAAATAACCCTGAAAGCAATCGGCACCGTCAGGAGCGAGATAAAGCAGCCGACAAGGCGCGACTGCAGGGATGTGGTCTCTGAAATCGTCGTCGACAGCAGCCTGACCGAGAGTCTGGACAACCTGGACGAATTTTCTCACATTATCATCATCTACTGGATACACCAGTCCCGCCGTCCGGCACCTAAGAAGGTACGCCCAATGGGCAATCCCGAGCATGAGCTGATGGGGGTTTTCGCCACCCGTTCCCCGGACCGACCCAATCCGATAGGGAAAAGCACGGTCAGATTACTGAAACGCCAGGACAACATACTGAAAGTAAAGGGACTGGACGCTATTGACGGCACACCGGTGATTGATATCAAGCCCTATGTTCCAGGGTACGACTCGGTAGACAATGCCCAGGCACCGTCATGGATGGTCAAAGAATAAACGAGATACTGCGGTACATCTACCAGAGGCTTATGGCCCGCTACGGCCC